>CAZNGA010000042.1:0-28198 GCA_964572485.1 uncultured Chitinophagales bacterium | reverse complement strand
ACCAAACAGATATGGCATTATTGCCTGGGTAATGATCCCTTGCGCAGCCGGGATGACATAACCAATAGCAATGAGCATAGCTCTTTTCCTGACAATTCCCCCTTTTTTGCGTAACCGCCAAGCATTAATACTGAGCAGGAAAAGTGTTATTAAACCAAACAAAGAAGCATAAGCAACTTGCAGGTTTTCTAATGTATTGTTGCCCGGTGTCGAGATCCAACCCCAAAATGATGAATATACTATATTATGACCTGATACTCCCCATAAAATACAACTTATGAAGAAGATAGCAGGTAAATAGATGGCTGTTCTGACAAAGATAGAATCTGCCCATTTAAATTTTTCTATGAAGATCAGCGCAAAATGGATCCCAAATGCTACTGTTGAAATTATTCCAATGTTTAATACCACATCCCAGAAAATGGCAGTATAAGCATCGTCACTCATCCTTATGAATGTATCGCCCATTTGCCATGTGGCGCATGCCAACACAAAAGCTGCAAATATATAGGATGTAGTTGTTTTGGGTAATCGAAAGAGGATATAGATGAATAGCCCAAAACTGATCAATCCCGGGATAAGTGCTAATAATATTGCTTCCCAGTGAGTGAAGTTATATGAAAATAATGTCTCTGTCATTAAATTTGAGTAATTAGAACAACAAAGAATCAAAAATACTTCAGATCGTGATAAAAGTCATGCCTTGTTGAACGGTTTGCTCACAGATGTAAGAATTCAAGACGATATTATTGATATGGGAATTAGTTCAAATTTTGGATTTTTACAATTAATTTCTTGAGATTCTTAAACAATTCGCTAAGCATTGTGAAAAACGACAAGTTAATAAAAATATGTATTTTGCATTGGTAATTTTTCCGAAGTGTTTAAATCTATAAATTGATAAATAAAAGTTATTGAATGAAATCACATAGACGTCAATTCCTGAAACATATTGGTGGTGTTGCAGCCCTGTCGATTGCTACCCCGATGCTCAATCCGATTTTTATCAAGGAAGCTGAAGCTGCTTGTAAAGAGTTCCCCCAATCATCGAATGTACCCGTTGAAAGCGACGAAGATTTCTGGGCGGTTATACGGCGAGCATATACATCTTCTCCGGGTGTGATCAATTTGAATAATGGTGGGGTAAGCCCCCAACCGCTTTCAGTTCAAGATGCATTGGATAGATATACCCGTTTCTCCAATGAAGGGCCTGCTTATTATATGTGGCATGTGTTGGACAAAGGGAGAGAAACTGTTCGGGGTAAACTTGCCGGATTGGCTGGCTGCTCTGCAGAAGAGTTGGCCATATGCAGGAACACAACGGAAGCTTTGGAAACTATAATTTATGGCTTGAATCTGAATGAAGGGGATGAGATCCTGACCTCAGATCAGGATTACCCCAATATGCTTAATGCTTTTCGCCAACGGGAAAAAAGAGAGGGAATAAAGATCAACTATGTATCCATACCGGTGCCTTGTAAGGATGTGAGTGAGATCACGAAAATATTCAAAAAAGCGATCACCCCAAAGACCAAGGTAATGCTCATATGCCATATGATCAACCTGACAGGCCAAATTTTACCCGTACGTGAGATTTGCGATATGGCTCATAAACATGGCATTGAGGTAATTGTTGATGGTGCACATACCTTTGCACATCTTGATTATAATATTAGTGATTTTAATTGTGATTACTTTGGAACCAGTTTGCATAAATGGCTATGTGCCCCTTTTGGAACCGGATTACTTTACGTAAAGAAGGATAAGATAAAGAACTTATGGCCTTTGTTCGGTAGCCCTGATCCGGAAAGCGATGACATTAGAAAATTTGAACACCTGGGCACCCGTTCTTTTCCTTCTGAATTGGCAATTGGACATGCCATAGATTTTCATAATGCGATTGGCAGCGAAAGAAAAGAAAAACGATTAAGGTATCTGAAAAATTATTGGGTTGAAAGGGTACAAGATATCCCTGGCGTATACCTGAACACTTCATTAGAGGAAGAACAATCCTGCGCTCTTGCAAATTTTGGGGTTGAGTCCATGAACCCTGCTGATATCTGCAGCTCCTTATTTAAGAGAAAGAGCGTTTACGTGATAGCTATTAATCATGATGATTTTAAAGGCGTGCGAGTGACTCCACATGTGTATACATCACTGAGTGACCTTGACCTATTGGTGCAAGGAGTAAAAGAGCTTTGTTAAAAGAGGACTAAATTTCATTTTATATTATTATTATGAAATTTTGTTGAAAATTGTCTATTTTTATAGTATCGAACATACTTGTCTGATACCATGAAAACAGGATAAAGTAATTATTATCTTACCATAAGATTAATTTTTCAAAGACATTCGATCATTGACAAGGTTTCGAAAAATGTTTGTTTTATTATAGGTTTTTTTTACTTTTGATGCTTATGAAAATAAAGATATTATCAAAAACTATTCTATTTGCAGTTTTTATTTTCTTTTCTCTTACAGGAAATGTTAGCGGTACACATATTGTAGGCGGTGAGATCTGCTATAAGTGTGTTGACCCTACCGGATATACTTACCAGCTCACGCTAAAATTTTATAGAAATTGCGCCTATCAGATTCCATCAAGTATCCCATTTGCAGACTCTGTGTACATTGGGATCTATGATCAGGATAGTGTAAAGATCGGAACTTATCCTATCGGGCTTAAGTTACTGCTACCTCCAACAGACACTGTAACTAACTTTACATATATGCGGTGTAAGTTTGCTCCTCCTGATGTTTGTGTAGAGCAAGCCATTTACCAAAATTATATTAATTTACCACCAAGGCCGGGAGGTTATTTATTGATGTTTCAACAGTGCTGTAGAAATGCTGCTATTGTTAATATTGTTGATCCAATGGCCCATGGTGCGAGTTGGGTAGTAAAAGTACCTGACACCACATTTGGTGGGTGCAATAGTTCAGCTTGTTTTGCTCTATATCCCCCAACTATAATATGTGCTAATGAGCAGATCAGTTTTAAACATTATGCTATTGATTCTGATGCAGATTCTCTTTCCTATGCATTATGTAATGTAATGGATGGCAGTTGGGGAGATGGGGGTGCTATGCCTCCACCACCTGATACGATTCCACAGTTTCCAATTGGACCATATGTGCCAGGGTATAGATATACGAATCCTTTGGGAGGGACTGGTGCAGATTCATTGAAGATAGATCCTGTAACAGGGATGTTGTCTGGCATCGCCACTGCAGTAGGGCAATATGTGGTTGCTGTATGTGTGTCTGAGTATCGAAATGGGGTATTATTAAATGTGAGCAAAAGGGATTTTCAATATAATGTAGCAGATTGTGATTCGGCCCTTGTGGCTAACTTTACATATGATACAGATCCCTGCGCAAGTGACTATACCGTCAATTTTATTAACCTAAGTGAATCTTTAGCAGGTTGGCCGTTATTGGGCGCAAAATACCATTGGGATTTTGGAATTGCTGCATTGTCGGATGATACGAGTAATCTGGAACACCCATCTTATAATTTCCCTGACACAGGAACTTATAGTGTTACACTTGTTGTCAACCCCGGCTACAGTTGTGAGGAAACAATTATCATTAATATTGTGATCGAGGAATTTGAATTGAATGCAAATTTTTTAAATGATACAGTGTGCGCATTGGAAACAGTTACATTCAGTGACCTATCATTCAGCCCTGCTTTAACCATTGTGAGTTGGGATTGGTATTTTGGAGATGGCAATGACTTAAAAAGTAATGGCCATGACGGTAGCGATCCTATTGAGCCTGTTGATGACAATGGATTACAAACAGGAGGGACCTATCAAAATCCAACGCATACTTACAGCACTGATGGTAATTTTACTATAAGATTGATCATTACAACCAGTGACGGCTGTACAGATACATTAGAGAAGCAAGTGGTATTCTATCCATTACCACTGGCTAATGGTGGAGTAGACGTAAGTATAGTAATGGGAGAAGATACCAGCCTTAGTGCTTCAGCCACTGGTGGAGATCCACCTTACAGTTTCACATGGACACCTTCCATCGGACTGAATACCACTATTGGAACTGACGTAACAGCATCGCCCTTAACTACTACCACATATAATATTAGAGTTGTTGATAACAAAGGTTGTATTGACAATGATAAGGTCGTTGTTTATGTCGAAGTAGACCTCCTAGTTGAAGTCCCTACAGCTTTTACACCAGATGGAGATGGATTGAACGATGTGTTTCTAGTTTATGACCTTACTGATCTTGAAGGTATAGGCATCAAGGAAATGGATTTTAGGATCTTTAATCGCTGGGGAGAGATCGTTTATTTAGCCGAAACAATCGATCAGGCTTTAGTGCAGGGTTGGGATGGAACACACAGGAAAAATGGTAAGGAAATGGAAATAGGAGTATATGTTTGGTTATTGAATGTAACCAAACTGGATGGCAAAAAAGTCGGCCCCCTATATGGTAATGTATCCTTGATTAGGTAATTCAATTTTTTTTTAAGAAAGGCATTAGAGAATATATTCTTTAATATGAAAAATAAGAGAACAGGGTATTCCCTTTTATTGCTGATTTTTATCACAATTAGTTGGAGTGTGAATGGACAGGATATCCATTTTTCACAATATTATTTATCACCATTAACACTGAACCCCGCTAAAACCGGGTTTTTTGATGGCGATTACAGAGGTGCTGCCAATTATAGGAATCAGTGGAGGAGCATCGGAAATTCCACTCCTTTTGTAACCACATCTCTTTCTTTTGATCTCAACTTAAAGTCATTTGGCTTGCAGCCAAAGCAGATCAAGGATGGTGTGGCAAGTGCCGGACTTATGTTCTTTAGTGATAAGACCGGAAGGGCTGCATTAAAGAATCAAAGTGTCTTGCTGTCGGTGGCTTACCGTACATTTATTGACCTCTCTAAAAAGCATGAAGTATCTTTTGGCTTTCAGGGTGGGATCGTAAATAGAAGTATGGGCTTTGACCTGATCTGGAATAATCAATTTAATGGCGATAAGTTTGACCAATCACAAAGTGCAAAGGAACCATTTGGTGGAGATAAGATCACATTTTCGGATTTTAATTTAGGACTGTTTTGGAAATTTTATATGAACCCAAAACTTGAGTTGAATGGTGGATTCTCTCTCTTTCATCTTACACAGCCAACAGAATCATTCCTGGGTGCTGTCGACAATAAAATCAACTTAAGGCAATCGTTGCACGCGGGCGCTGAGTACAGGATCAACAGTAAGATCAGCTTGCATCCAAACCTGCTTTTTATGAACCAAAGTAAAGCTCAGGAATTGAATTTTGGCTCTTCTATCTCTTATCATATGGGAGCTGCTAAAAAAACGGATGTGATGCTCTATGGCGGTTTATGGAATCGGTTATCTCTTCGAAATACAATAATAGATGCAATGTTCCCAACGATAGGTGCGAAATATAAAAATATACAAGTTGGAATTAGTTATGACATTAATATTTCTTCGCTCTCCAGGGTTAGTAATTTAAAAGGAGGCCCTGAGTTGGCAATTATTTATATTGGGCACATCGCGAAACCTATGCCGGTTAAACCTGTGTTGCCATGTACAAGATTTTAATTTTTTTTAGTAGATAATGATATACAGATGAGAATTGCCTTTGTAAGTGTCCTCCTGATATTGTTGATGGGAATTGGCTGTAAAACAACTAAAGAAATCAGTGATTTGCCTTGGAAACAAAGGTTGAAAATCGCTGATAGATTGTATAGTTCAGGTAGTTACTATAATGCCCTTAATTTCTATACAGACCTCTATAAAGAACAATCAACAAACAGTTATTTGGTATCACAGTTAGCCATTACTTATCGTGCTACTCGGGATTACAAAAGTGCAGAATTTTGGTATAAAACACTGATTGAATTGGATAAGGATAATAATAAATATCCATTGGCGAACTATGATTATGCTTTGATGTTGAAGATGAATGGAAAGTATAATATGGCAAAACAGGTGTTTACAGATTTCGGCAAAAAATATAAAGGCAGAGATCCAAGTACCTTTAAAAAATTGGTGAAAAACCAAGTAAAAGGGTGTGAATTTGCGATAAAAGCAATTGAACATCCAAAGTCAGCTATTGTTAAGCATTTGAATACAGAAGTAAATGCTGCTTACCATGATTTTGCTCCATTGCCTGTTGGTGATAGCGTGCTGATATTTTCTTCTCTTCGTTCTGATACGGTCATCGTTCCTGGAAATAAAAGATCAGATCAACCAATGACAAAGTTCTACATGGTAGAGAAGAGAGGGGCAAAACTCGTAAATAGGCAACCACTTCCATTGCCTGTTGATGATGAAAAGCATCACAATGGAAATGGGACTTTTTCACCTGATGGTAATCGGTTCTATTTTACAAGATGCGACGAAGTAAAATATGATAAGATCGTTTGCTCAATCTTTGTTACCGAAAAGAAGGCTGATGGGTGGACCTCTCCATCAAAATTAGGAAATAATGTGAACATACCCGGATTTACCAGTACGCAGCCAAATATAGTATCTTACATGAAGGGATCAGAGGTCCTTTATTTTGTTTCCAATAAACCTGGAGGTGAAGGCGGATTAGATTTATGGTATTCCGTCATTACAAAAAGGGGAGTGCATAAAGAAGCTGTGAATCTTGGAAGGAAGATCAATACTGCAGGAGATGAAGTCACACCTCATTACGATCCCACTTCACAATCGATCTACTTTAGTTCTGATGGGCGCATTGGTATGGGAGGCTTGGATATTTATAAATCAGAAGGAATGCTAAGAAGGTGGTCCAATATAGAAAATATGGGATATCCATTAAATTCCAGAGTTGATGACAGGGGATTCGTACTGGATGAAAATGGATTGGGTGGATATTTTGTTTCTAATAGACCCGGAGTTGTAGCTTTGAAAAGTGAGACCTGCTGTGATGATATTTTTAGTTTTAAATGGGAGAATATTATTATAGTTGCAGTTCAAGGGTACGTTTTTGAATTGGGTGATACTACCCAAACACCTATTGATGGGGCCACAGTATCTTTGTATCTGCAGGATAGTGAAACAAAAGAAGACATATACATCACTGCAGAGAATACGGCAGGTGGTGATATGTATTTCTATAAGCTGAATAAGGAGAGGGATTATAAACTCACCGCTTCAAAAGAAGGATTCTTCTCAGGGAAAGGACTATTTACTGATTTTGTTACGGTAACTACCAAAGGAATTACTAAGTCTGACACATTGAGGGCTGATCTGTATTTGAACCGTATGGATACAGGTGTTGGCTATGTGCTTAAGAATATTTATTACGATTTTGATAAAGCAACATTGCGCGGTGTATCAGAGAATACATTAGATTCACTAATGATCATTCTGAATGATCATCCTGCTATCAAAGTAGAGATAGGCTCTCATACGGATATCAGGGGGTCTGATGAATATAATATCAAGCTTTCTCAGAAACGAGCAGAAAGTGTAGTAAGGTATCTGATCAAGAATGGTATTTTGAAAGAACGTCTTGTGGCAAAAGGATATGGCGAAACTGCTCTGCTTGAAGATTGTTCAAAATACGAAGAATGCCCTGATGAGAATGATGCTACCAGAGATTGTCCTTGTCATCAACGCAATAGACGAACTGAGTTCAAAATTCTTGGAGAGATCGAGAATCTAAGATATATACCTGCCGGTAAAGAAGGGTATTAATTAAAGGGAATCTAATTACCTAAAATCTAGCACAAAATCACAATTCCAAATTATTAAATTCGAAAGCCACCCGCCTGACTGACGCAGTCGGGCAGGAAACTCTAAATTCGAAATAAATCCGAAACTTTAAGAAAACCCTAAACTAATAGCCTCATTTTATTTCCTATATGGGGCGTCTCTCGTATGTTTGTTAGAATTTTGGTACTATTTGGGATTTCTAATATAAACTTTTAGGTTTTGTATTACAGCAATTTGGTATTTTCATTTCTTGTTTCTGATCACACCCACAAACGTAAAGTCCTACGTCTTTGCAAGGGAGTGTAACGACCGAAGCAATCTGTTTCCTCTTTTCCGCAATGCACCACCCCGTATTCTTACAAACCATCAAGACCTATCAATTTTTAAAGTTTTATTCAAGAGTTGTTCTATATTTTTTCTTTTCCTTCTTTTCCTCTTCCTTTTTCTTTAGTATTCATATTTTATGTAACAGGATAAAAGAAATCCTATTGCTTAGATTGCTGCTTTTGCAACATACAAAGCGCCGGTTTGAAAAAACGGCTGGCGCAGAGCTATATGCGGGAGGGAGCATCGTTTTTTCTCTCTTTTTCTTTGGTTCGTTTCTTTTGGAGAAGCAAAAGAAATGAACATAAGATGATGATTGGTTTGTGGTAGTTGTCATCATCAAGTGATCTTGCTTTACTGCATGGACCACCCATTTTAGAAAATCTTAAACTAATACCGGTATCTTATATACCTATTTTGTTTATTAGAAATTCGGTATTGTTTAGGATTTTGTATTTGGGATTTCGGATTTTAAGCAATTTATTTTATTGAGGTCCACTTATTGACCTTTGGCGCAATTTCAACCAAATAATAAGTAATATATACCATTCATTTGCCAATTCCTGCCATTTAATAATTCCTACGTGATATTTAGCTTTTTTTCCCCATATTTGGTTAATTAGAGAAATAGTTTGCTTAGTATTTAACTATAAAATAGTGCAAATTAATTTTGGATTAATGACTAACATATTGTACTTTAGTAGGTTGTATATAAGACACGTATGCCCAATAAATAAAATTAGTAACCATGAATAAATTTAAACTTTTACTTGTTGCCCTTATGATCCTTATCATTGGCGGCAAAGTATCATTTGCGCAAGTTGATCAAACAGTAATCTGGGTGCAGGACTTTGATGATAGATGGTTAGACCCAAGTTATGCCCTTGACCTTAATTTGCCTCTTCCTTCAGAGGGTGATAAAGGAAACAATGAATGGGTAAGAAATGCTGTTTATAATGGCTCGCCAACTACTCCTTCCCAATATTTGAAGGAAGGTGGCTTGGGGCAGATCAGTAATGCGAATGGAAATTATTTGCATATTTCAAGTGATAATACGAATGCGCACTTTGACCCAAGTTCAGCATCTACAAAAAGTACTTCAATGCCTACGGGCCTTTGTACTTATGGGTATAGTCAAATACGAGTTGCATTTTGGTGGACAGCTGGTGGTAACAGCACGTCCTATGGTCAGGTGAAGTATAGCATTGATGGTGGGATCAATTGGCATACAACAACGAATGGAGACGGTGATACTGCCTATTATGGGCAGTCCATTTGGAAGTATACACAAATAGAAGACCTTAGATTTATCAATCATAACGACCTTAGGATCGCTTTTGTTTGGAACAACAACGGTACATCAGCAGATCTGATGTCCTGGGCAATTGATGACATTGTCATCATCGGTGAATGGGATGTGAATGCACCTACCGTGGAAATCAATGCTCAGTTCTTTACTCCTAATCCTGTTTGCCATGAGTTTTATGGGAGCTCTGCCTATTATTTTTCTGTGACCGATAGTCTTTGCCCTGGTACTTATGTGATTCAGGTCTCAGATTCAAATGGTGATTTTACCAATGCACAGAATTTATGGCAGTTTACTGCAGGAGCATTATATACCGGAACCACTTGGTATGTCGGAGGTAATTTGCCCTTTCAATCTGATCTCCTACCTGCTAAGTGTTATAAGTTTAGAATAAGGAGGGTAACCCCACCCGTAATAACGGGAACAGCAAGTGTTTGCTTTGAAATAAAAGATGATTGTCCTGATACGGTAGCGGTGTTCGATCCGCCTGCTGTAACGCAGGACCCGGATTATGATCCGAGTAACCCGGCCAATCCGCCGGGATTACCGCCCGGTCAGCAACCGGTTTGTAATTGTAGTGCTATTGATGTGTCATTTTACTCATTTGGTGCTTTCAACCCGGGAAATACATATTCATTAGAGCTATCTGATTCTTCAGGCAGCTTTGACAATCCTACCGTTTTTGGTGGCCCTCAAGCCAGTACCAGAACTTGGGATCCTGCAGCACCCTGGATGCCACCGCCTCCAGGAAGTATTAGTGGACAAATGCCTTGTGATACTACAAAAGCACCCCCAGGATGTAACTATTACCTCCGAGTGGTATCGTCTGATACAACAGACGTTTTCATCCCTTGGGGTCCATTTTGTATAAAGAAATGCGATGTGATGGCGAACAAAACCATTGACATCAGTTGCTGTATTACCTACGACCATGGTTGGGATACTTTGATACCTATTGATATCAACACCTGGGATCCCTCTATTTTCTATAATTTAGGCAATGAGTTTAAAGTACAGCTTTGTGATCCCGGCTCACCACCACCAATGCCTCCATTACCACCTATGACCATTGTTAGTACAGGTGATATTGGGATATCAGTGGATACTACCTCAGGATTAATGTTCCTCAGTATTCCTGACTTGAATGGGTGGACAGCCCTTGGACTATATCTGAAGATGTATTATATGAGGATCATTTCTACTGATGGATCTGATGTTACAGATGTGCTTGGATCGCTCATTCGGTTAACTGTTGATGGCATTTCCGGGAAACCTTTGGCTATTATTATTGATCCGGATAGTGTGGGATGTAATAAGCCGGAAAATGTAACTTTCACCGCCATACCTCCTCCATTTCCTGCTACATCGCAATTTATTTGGACCTTTGACGGATATGTGAATAACCCATTACCTTCTAATGTGTTTGTCTTTTCAGGAGGATTGGACAATGGTTGGCATACCATGACCGTTCGAGAGATCGGCCCTGCCGGTGTTTGCCTCGGGCCTACATCGGATGTTGATTCATTTGAAGTTGTAGGGCCTAAAGTGAAGATAATTGGCGACCTGAAAGTGTGCATGGGTGACACGGTCACCTATAGCGTGGAGTTCTTTGATGGCACTTATTATGAGTGGTCATTCACTGGAGGTGGAATCCTGATAGATTCATCAAATAATCAAATTACTATCTATTGGCCGCCGAGTCCATTCCCATATAGTGGTACCATATCATTACTCGCTATTATGGAGAATTTCTGTACCGGATATAACTCCGAACCTGTAAGTATTACTTCTAAGACAGAGGCAAATGTATTTGTCCCTGATACAGCGATTTGCTCAGGTGCAACTGTTACACTTGTTGCTGATAACCTGACTTCGTCATTTTTCAATACTTTCAACTGGACTGTTGAGGGAAGCACGATATCTCTAGGGGATTCGTCTATTCTATTTTTACAACCCGATACGACTTCTTCTTACGTGGTAATGATAGACCATGACGGATGTAAGGATTGGGATACTGTTCAAGTTGAAGTAGTTGGAGTGAATTTGGAAGAAATGGATACAGCCATTTGTGATATTGCTTTGGATAGTATTTTATTAGATGTTTGGTTCAATATTGATCATGCTACATCATACCACTGGGAGCCTCCCGTTGGATTGAGTGATGCAAATGTTCCGAACCCAATGGCTAAGCCCTCTGAAACAACAACGTATACTTTCTATGCAGAATTTGATGTATGTGACCCTGATACTGCAATGACGACCATAACTGTATTTCCTACTAAATTTGCGATAGGGCCTCCTGCTGAAGTCCTGCTTATTTTAGGACAAAAAGCGACCTTGCACGCAAGTGGTGGCATATTCTACTCATGGTCTCCTGCAACCGGGTTAAGTGATACTAGTGTCGCAAATCCTATTGCCAGTCCTGACGAAACTACATTATACACAGTGACCATTACAGATAGAAATGGATGTGAAAAGACTGGTGAAGTACTTGTTAAGGTAATTGAAAGACCAACATTATTCCTTCCAAATGCATTTTCTCCAAATGGTGATGGTGAAAATGATAAGTTCTTTGTAATAGATCTTGGAATTGAAGATTTGCTGGAATTCAGGATCTTTAATAGATGGGGTGAACTTATCTTTGAGACAAGTGATATTAATGAAGGATGGGATGGTACATACAGAGGTAAAGAACAGGAAATGGGTACTTACATTTATTATGTTAGGGCAGAAACAATGCAATATCGCGATGTAAAAGAGATCGTTGAATTGCAGGGTGATGTAACCTTGGTAAGATAAATCGAGTGCTTTATTGAGATCACTATTTATTGACCTTATTTAGGAAATTGTTTGTGAAGTGAAAAATCATTTGATCAAGGTACTTTGGATTGCATTATTTGTAAGCTTCCTATCCATAGGTAATAGCCATGGACAGGATATGCATTTTTCCCAATTCTATTTTTCTCCTATGACATTGAATCCGGCAGAAACTGGATTTTTTAAGGGCGGAAAATATCGTTTCACAGCCAATTTTAGGAACCAATGGAGTTTTGTCCCTTTCCCTTATTCCACTTATTCTGCATCCTTTGAGTGGAAAATTGCAGAAGCTTATATGTCGAATAATGATGACCTCGCTACCGGTATGTGTATTTTTAATGATAGAGCCGGAAAGGGGAATATTCATACTTCAGGAGCCTTAGGATCTGTTGCATTTCATAAAGATTTTTATGGTGGTGTGAATGTTGTAGCACTGGGGATACAGACAGGTGTGCTGCAGATAGGCTTCGATCCTAATGTGCTGGTCTTTGGCGATCAGATCGAAAGGCAGGGTACTAATGGGAAGCCCTCTACCAATGAAGTGTTTGACAAGACAAATGTCTCCTATGTTGACGTGAATGTGGGCGCTTTATGGAACTTTATCCCATCTGAAAGAATAAATATCTATACGGGGCTCAACGCATCCCACTTAAATAGTCCCAAGATCTCATTCCTTGATGGTGCCAATGTCCTTTCAAAGAGAATATCATTTTACGGAGCAGCCGCTTTTGATGTCAATGAAATGTTTGATGTACTACCTGCATTTTTATTTCTAAAGCAAAAAGCTTCCAGTGAATTGTATTTGGGGTCAGCTGTCAGGTATAAATCCAATGAAGAAACAGCGTTCAGATTAGGTCTTTGGTACAGAAATTCCAGAAATTCAGATGCCATGGTCATAATGACAGGACTTGATTTTGGAACAATGAAAGCAGGATTGAGTTACGATATTAATGTATCCAAGCTTTCTTCAGCCAGCAAAGGGAATGGCGCATTTGAACTTTCTCTCCTTTATGTTGTCGGCATGTCAAATAGAAAAGCCGGCGGCAGTGTGAGATGCCCGAGTTTCTAATTTTACCACCCAATTTTCACAATTGTCTTTTCTGTTCACTGACTTGGTAAAATTATTTTACCTGGATCAGCCAATTTTCAGATGATATCTTTGGTTTTATTGCTAATTATATTCCCCATCTGTTAAAAAACAATATGAAATATATAGTTTTACCTATTTTTGTGCTTTGAACATTATAATTGAAGATATAATATGGCACTAACAGATCAGGAACAAGTACGCAGGGAAGCACTTCAAAAGATCATCGAAATGGGGATCAATCCTTACCCTCCCGAGATGTATGATGTAAATGTAAGTACAAAGGAGATCCATGATGATTTTACTAAGGATAAACCTAATTTTCAGGATATCAGAATTGCAGGCAGGATCATGAATAAGCGGATCATGGGAAAGGCATCTTTCGCTGACCTGCAGGATGAGACGGGAACAATGCAACTTTATATTAACAGAGATGAGATCTGCCCCGGAGAGGATAAAGCGTTGTATAATACTCTCTTCAAGAAGTATTTGGATATAGGTGATTTCATTGGCGTTACGGGATTTGTTTTTATTACTAAAACCGGAGCGATATCTATCCATGTTAAAGAGCTCAAGCTATTGAGTAAATCTCTGCGACCTCTTCCAATTGTTAAGGAGAGTGAAGGCAAAGTATTCGATGAGTTTAAAGATCCTGAATTGAGATATCGACGGAGATATGTAGACCTGGTAGTTAATCCACAGGTTAGAGATGTCTTTGTCAAGAGAACTAAGTTGATCAATTCAATGAGAGCATTCTTGGACGATAAGGGCTATTTTGAAGTAGAAACACCCGTTTTGCAACCTTTATACGGTGGTGCAGCCGCTCGCCCTTTTGTCACACATCACAATGTGCTGGATACGGAATTGTACCTTAGGATCGCTGATGAATTGTATTTAAAGCGATTGATAGTAGGGGGGTATAATGGGGTGTATGAGATCGCTAAAGACTTTCGTAATGAAGGGATGGACCGCTCTCATAACCCTGAGTTTACGATGATGGAGCTCTACGTGGCATATAAGGACTATCTCTGGATGATGGACCTTGTTGAAGAAATGGTTGAGCAAATAGCAATAGATGTAAATGGTTCAACTGAAGTAGAGGTAGGTGATCATACGATCAACTTTAAACGGCCATGGAAACGATATACCATGTATGAAGCGATCGAACATTTTACCAAGATCGATATATCAACAATGGATGAAAAGGAGCTTAGAAGTAGGGCTGAGAAATTGGAGGTAGGCCTTGATGAAAATATGGGAAAGGGAAAGATCATTGATGAGATATTTGGCAAGAAATGTGAGCCTAATCTCATACAACCTACTTTCATCACCGATTATCCGGTCGAGATGTCCCCACTTGCCAAAAAGCATAGAGAGAAGGAGGGATTGGTAGAGCGGTTTGAAGCAATTTGTAATGGAGCCGAGCTGTGTAATGCCTTTACAGAGTTGAATGATCCTATCGACCAACGTCAACGCTTTGAAGCGCAATTAGAATTAGGTAAAAAAGGAGACGAAGAGGCCATGGTATTGGATGAAGATTTCCTGAGAGCACTTGAATATGGTATGCCCCCAACATCAGGACTAGGAATAGGAATTGACCGACTAACAATGATCATGACCAATTCTTCCTCGATTCAGGATGTGATCTTCTTCCCACAAATGCGACCGGAAGGATAACCCCTCTTTGAAGAGTTGGTATGAGAGTTGTTCAAGTAGTGCATATCCGAAATGTGCCAACTTCTTGAGATTATATATCTCAACGCCAATCACCAAAACATTCAAATGTTAATATATTCCTCTGTTTTTTTTATGAAATGAGGAGTTTTTCAAACAATTTTGAGAAACTTTCAATTTTTTAATAAAATCTGGTACACCTAATGAAACAATCAATACTACTTTTTCTTTTCGGGCTTTTTGTGTGTACTTTTTCTTTTGAAATAGATCATTGTAAAGCGGGACTGCCTCCACCTGATACAATTGGTCAAACGAAAATGTTTGGACTCAAAGAGGCCCTCAGCAATCCTGAAGCCGTGTATCGTCTTAGTTTATCCTATAGCGATTTTGAATTTCTGCCGCTTGACATTTTCAAATTCAAAAATCTGGCTGAACTCAAATTGAAAAAGTGTTACCACCTTGATCTGGAGAAGGCATTCGATACCTTAGCGCATATTCCAACTCTTCAAACCCTTGATATAAGTTGGTGTAAATTGGGGAGTTTACCCCCTAATATCAATAAACTCACCCAATTGGTATCATTGAATCTTAAAGACAACCAATTGCTTGAATTGCCAAGCGAGTTGAAAGAACTTACCAACCTTAGATCAATTAACCTAAAGCACAATTTCTATCTCAAAGTGACCCACACTTTTGAAAGGCTAGGGGAGCTTCCACATCTGGAAGAGGTGGATTTTTCATTTAGCCAGATCCATCAATTGCCGGATAATGTGGGTAATTTGAAAGGAGTGAAAACATTGATATTGTCAGGGAATTTCTTTTCCACTTTGCCACCTTCATTTAATGAGCTGCAGCATCTGACCTATTGCAACATAGGAAAGAACTACAAGTTGAACCTGTCGGAAGTGTGCCAATCCCTTGCTAAGCTTCCAAAACTTGAAGTCCTTCTATTAAAAGGGTGTAACTTAGTTGAACTGCCAAATGAGATAGGCTTGCTAAAGCAAATAAAGGTGTTGGACTTGAGCAATAACAGATTAAAAAGTTTACCCGGCGCCATTGGAGATATGGAACAATTGGAGGAGCTGAATCTTAGCTTTGGGATTTGGGGGCATAGGATGAATGAGATAACCACCTTACCTCCTCAGATTTCAAAGCTAAAGAGACTTCGCATCTTAAATGTTAAAGGAAACCGCCTTACCGGTCTTCCTGCTGATCTGAAGGGGCTGACAGATCTTGAAGAGCTTTATTTGAAACATAACCTAATAAAAGGATTTCCTGAAGCAATCAAACATTTATCAAAGTTGAGGATCCTTGATCTTAGCGGGAATGACATCAGCGAGATCCCAGATTGGATAGGGGAGTTAGTAACCCTGGAGAAATTTTATTTGGATGCGATCTTTTATTTGTGGTATGCCAATAAAATAAAACAAATTCCTGCTACCATAGGAAATCTTCACGCATTGGAAGTATTGAGTTTGAATGATCATGTCATTGCATCTATCCCTGATGAATTATGTACTCTATACAACTTAAAAGTACTTAGCCTGCGAAATAACCTCCTGTCAGGTATGCCACAGGGAATCGCAAATTTGAAGAAGTTGGAGGAGCTAAATATTAAAGCCAATGAAATAAAGCAACTCCCAAAAAAATTCGTCAAATTACAAAACATTAAGACCCTTGATATCAGCTTTAATTTGGAATTGGATATTAGAACTACTCTATTGCAACTGGGAAAGCTTTCCACTTTAACAAAACTTGACATCAGCTATTTAAAGATAAGTGAAAACCAATTGGCCGTTATCAAGAAGCAATTACCAGGATGCGAAGTAGTGTATAAGGACCTTAAAGATCTAAATTTGAAATAGAAAGTCAGGATCAAAAATTGATCATACCTCATTATATCTTGAAACTCAACTTTTTCAAGTAACTCAGCGAGAGGTGTCTTCATCAATAAAAAGGTCACCAATGATCTTGTCGGCAAATAGTTTCCCTTTATCGGTCAATACTAGTTTTTGCTGTTCATCATTGATCAAACTTTGATCGATGTACTTTTGAGACGTTCCCTTCAGCTCCTGATAATACTTTTCTCCAAAATCACTATGTATCTTATCCATTTTGCACCCCCAATAGGTGCGTAATGAAGTCATAATGTACTCATTATATTTTTGGGAAGGGGTGAGCTCTTCTTTTTCGAAAGGGACTGCGTTTTTATGGATAGATTCTATATACTGATCGATATCAGAGATATTCCATTGTCTTATTTTGCCATTATAGGAATGTGCGGAAGGGCCAACTCCAAGGTATTGTGCTCCAAGCCAATAATTACTATTGTGAATGGACTGCATTCCCTCTTTACAGAAATTTGAGATCTCATAATGATGGTACTTATTGGATTGCATAAAATCAATGAGTAACTCAAATTGCATGGCAGCATGCTCCTCCTTGATATCAGGCAGTTTCCCCTTTTCAATGAGGTGCGATAATCCTGTGTTTGGCTCAACGGTCAGACAATATGCTGATAGATGGGGGATGGCATATTCAAGGACTTTTGTCAAATTATTCTCCCAATCCACCATCTTTTGACTTTCCAAACCATATATCAGGTCAATAGAAATATTGTTGAAACCACAGTCTTGGGCCATGGTGATCGCCTCAATGGATTGCTCAACGGAATGTTTTCTGCCTAAAAAAAGCAGGTCCTTATCATTAAAGGATTGTACGCCTATGCTCAGCCTGTTGATCCCTATACCCTTCAACTCACGAAGCTTAGCGTGTGTAAGGTCTTCAGGGTTTGCTTCAAGAGTGACCTCAGATGTATCTGAAATGTCAAAACACTCATTTGCTCTTTCTAAAATATTGTTTATAGCATCAGTTGGTAAAATCGATGGACTTCCTCCTCCAAAATAAATTGTTGCTACTTTTGTGGTGTCAAAAAAGGATCTTTGTAATCCAAGTTCCCGTAATAATGATGTGATAAGGCCGTTTTGATGCTTAAATGTATTGGTATGATAAAAATTGCAATAATGGCAAGTTCTTTTGCAAAAAGGGATATGAATATAGATTCCGGACATTATTTCGTTATTTTCGTATGAATAAAGGTAAGCAATTATTTTCATGAGGTATCTAGTGCTATTACTGTTTGCTATCTCGTTGATGGGCGAAAATTCTTTTGCCCAGACCTCTTTCCCGCTGGATGTGATTCCGTTGGATAAGGACACCGTATTTATGAGGAGGGAAGTGACCCATCAAAAAGTGTTTTCTGATCCGTCATTGAGAGATCGGGAGTTGCAGTTGATCCTCTTTCAACTCTATGGAAATGGATATATCACAGCAACTTTTGACTCAGTCGTAACCGACTCCAATCGATTAATACCATTTCTATTCATAGGCAAGCAATATAAATGGGTGCAACTGACCAACGGAAATATCGATGAAGGATTAATGAATCAGGTTGGCTTTCGAGAGAAGAGTTTTGCAAATAAAGTATTTTCTTACCATAAGGTCTCAGAGATCTTTGAACGATTATTAGAGGTTTTAGAGAATAATGGATTCCCCTTTGCTGAGGTACGATTGGATAGCTTTAAGTTTGAGGGCAACAAAGTCTCTTCAAAGATCTTTGTAAATAAACATAGGTTGATAAGGGTGGATAGTATAGCCATTGAAGGCGATGCTATGATCAAACACAACTATATTTATAATTATCTAGGGATCAAACCGAAGAGCATATATAATGAGGAACTTGTCAGGAAGATAAGTACACGAATTCAAGAATTACCATTCGTGCAGGAAGAAGATCCATTCAATATTGTATTTGTCAAGGATAAAGCAAGGATCAATCTTTTTCTGAAGAGAAAAAAAGCCAGCAGATTTAATTTTATTATCGGGTTCTTGCCTAATCCGCAGACTACAGTGCCTACCGCAAAAAGTAAACTTTTGATCACAGGTGATGGTACATTGAACTTACAAAACCCTTTTGGAGGAGGAGAAGTACTTGATGTAAAATGGAAGCGGTATAAAGCAAATACACAATCTCTAAAAACCAATTTTCTTTACCCATACCTGCCATACCTTCCCTTCGGTATTGATCTGAAATTAGAAATTTACCGCCACGATACACTATTTGTTGAAAGAACATTAGGATTTGGATTTCAATATATGTTTGTGGGAAACAATTACATTAAAGCCTATATCAATAATAAGACCTCAAGATTGTTATCTATCAATGAAGCAGCTATTCTGGGAAGTAATCAGCTTCCAAAGAATATTGATATAAGTTACAACCTATATGGTCTTGAATATAATTTTGAAAAGCTAGACTACCGCTTAAATCCAAGAAGTGGGTACGCTTTTCGATTAAATGGGGGGTTAGGCGAAAAAGAGATCCTTAAGAATGACTTGATCCTGGACATCTCAAATGTCAATTATCCTAGTTTCGATGGATCAGCATTGTATGATAGTGTTGAACTTAAGACCATTCAATACAAAATAACGTATGTAGTCACTAAATTTTGGAGAGTAATGAAGCGATCCACCATCATGACCTCCATTTCAGGGGGTGCTTTTGTAGCTGAGAATATTTTTCAAAATGAATTATTCAGGATAGGAGGGAATAGGCTGTTAAGGGGTTTCGATGAGGAATCTGTCTTTGCTTCATTATATAATATTTTTTCACTGGAGTATAGGTTCCTGCTATCCAGAAACTCCAATTTCTATGTATTTTCAGATGTTGCGTATGTAGAGAACCCAACAAGTGAGACCAATCAGTATGATCAGCCTCTTGGCATTGGCACCGGTATGACCTTTGAAACTAAGGCAGGCATTTTTTCATTAAGTTATGGTCTGGGAATGCAGCTGGACCAATCCGAAAGTTCATTTGATTTCCGCTCTGCTAAGATCCATTTCGGTTATTTGAATTATTTTTAGACCATCTTTTACCTTTACAATAGAGTTATTATTAATGAACCCATTGTTAGCGAAATATTACCTTCTGTTTTTTCTTGTATTATTTATTTACCCTTTGAGTGGATCAAGCACCATGAAAGATACCCCACAATCTGGGTCATTTGATATTGATTCTTTATTATTTGTCGATCAGCAATCTAAAGTAGATACTACCATGCAGGTAGATTATGATATCCAGCCCATAAGAAATAATGAAGATAATGCCTGGCTATTTTATATATTACTTGTCCCAATTGTGATGTTTATGTACATTAGATTTTTCCATTCCAAAGACCTAAATGCACTCTTCAAGGCATATTTTAATTTCAATTTATCAATTCAATTGTACCGGGTTCAGGAAAAACCTCTTACTCTAATGGTGTTACTTCTCAATATTATATTCATTATGGTATTTGGTATGTATCTCTTTTTTCTCACTAAATACTTTTCACTCCATTACCCGCTCGGCGAAATTCAACTGTATTTGATATTAGTTTCCGGGGTTGGGTGTATATATATTGTAAAGTACATTTTTATAAAGTTCATAGCATTCATTTTTCCTTTTGGAGAGGAACTTGGGTTCTATAACTTTCATGTATTCATGTCATTGAGAGTAATGGGCCTTGCCTATATCCCTGTTGTAGTGGTTTTGGCATTTGCTCCTGATCATATCAAGGAACTCATTATATGGCCCTCTATCATTGGTTTTTTTGGAATAACGATTTATCGTTATTTAAGGGGTATTAATATTGGGAAAAGGTATATTTTATTTAAAAAGTTTCATTTTTTTATTTACCTTTGCACACTCGAAATTATTCCGATCATTGTTTTATTTAAATGGTTGTTAAGAGGGGGTTTCATTTGAAACATGAATAAACTAAGTAAAATCAAATAGAAATATGTTGGCGATAAAACAAGATAAAAAAACAAAAGTTTCCTCAATTCTCATTTCCCAGCCCAAACCGGATTCAAAATCGCCATATTTTGAGATTGCCAAGAAATACAAAGTAAAAATTGATTTCAGACCTTTTATTCATATTGAAGATATTCCTGCCAGGGAGTTTAGGAAATCAAGGATCAAGTTATACGATTACTCCACAATTATTTTTACCAGTAGAAATGCGATCGACCACTTTTTCAGGATCTGCAATGAGTTAAGGGTAAATATGTCTCAAGAGACTAGGTATGTATGTATCTCTGAAGCTGTTGCCCTATACTTGCAAAAGTACATCTTATATCGCAAGCGTAAAGTGTCATTTGGAAATGGCACTTCAGTGAGTGTTATGGAACTGATAGAGAAGCAAAAGAAAACCGGACAGATATTGTTTCCTTGCAGTAATATTCATAAGAAAGATATTCCTGACTTTCTCACTAAGAACAACTTTGATTTTGATGAAGCCGTGATCTATAAGACAGTGGCAAGCGACCTCTCTGACCTTAAAGAGATCAAATATGATATGATCATATTTTTTAGTCCATCTGGGGTTCGGTCATTATTCCAAAATTTCCCTGATTTTAACCAGGACAATACAAGGATAGCCGCTTTTGGCCCTACTACTTCTAAGTCTGTAATTAAAGCCGGGCTTCGTTTAGAAGTTCAGGCGCCAATGCCACAAGCACCTTCCATGACCATGGCTCTTGAAAGGTATTTAAAAAAAATGAATTCTTAGGATTAAATTCCTTCTATTCGTTGCTACTTTTTGAATTCTATCTACTCCAACTTATTTCCTGTTAATGAATAATGTGAATTGTTTTTGTAACAAAAGTGGAATATATAGCGTAATAATGGAATTTTAGGGTTAAAATGGTGATCAGTAGCTTTTACTTAAATGTAGATAGAAAAGTTCTTTTATTAGGTAAGATGCTAATTTTCAGCATTTTGGAATTTTTTTTTTTCAAGTAAAATAGAGGGGTTTATTAAATCGTATATACCTTTAATGACAATAACAGAGTAAAGTTGCAAGAGTTTATAGCAATTGAGTAATTTTGAATTCAATTATACTCAGGTATACAATTTAAATATAAATTTGCTTTTTAAAATAATAATATATTAATTTACGGGCTATATTATGTTCCAAATGCGTAATACCATTAATAAAATTCTGTTTTTATCTATTGTTTGTTCTTTGGTGCTTGTTTCACAAGTGAAAGGACAGCAAGACCCTCAATACAGCCAGTATATGTTCAATAAATTGGCGTATAACCCTGCCTTTGCTGGTACAGGTGGAAGGTGGGAATCTTCCTTATTACTAAGAAACCAATGGCTCGGCTTTGACGGGCATCCGGTTACCCAATCTCTTTCATCACACTTGCCTTTTGCAAAGGATCGTTTTGGGATCGGGCTGAATGTAATGAATGATAAACTAGGTGTTGAAAGGACAACTGCTGTTATGTTATCAATGGCATATAAGCATCCCCTTAATTTTGGGATTCTATCCTTCGGGATCAATGGTGGTATGCTTCAAAAGATGATCGATGGGGCACAGTTGAGAACGCCAGGCGGTAAATATGATGGGGCTACTATAGATCACGGCGATGATATTCTTCCTGTGGGTAAAGCCACTGCGGAAACATTCGATCTTGGTTTTGGAGCCTATTTTGATCATAAGGATTTTTATGCGGGAATATCTTTATCTCACCTTATCGGATCAAAGATCAAATATGATCTTTTTGAGATCGAATTGAAGCAGAATTTCTATTTCATGGGTGGCTACAACTATAAGATCAATACAGATTATACATTTATGCCTTCAACTATTGTGAAGACAGATTTTACAAAGATGCAGTTTGACCTGACAGCTATGATGGATTATAAGAATGATGTGTGGTTAGGCATTGGAATGAGAGGACTTTCAGCGAAAGGCAGAGATGCTATAATTGGCAATATAGGATTGAGACTCTCTAGCCAGCTTAAATTTGGCTATTCCTATGATATTACTACTTCTACTTTATCAAAATATAGTTCAGGTACACATGAATTTATGTTGACCTATAGAGTAGGACCACCTAAACCAAAACCTATAGAAAAGATCATTCGAGATCCAAGGTTCTTGTAAATAGGTACTTAACAAAATTTATAATAATCATTTAAAATTTTCGTTTATTACGATGAGGGCTATTATCACATTATATTTTGGGCTTAAAAATCTCTTGATATAATTGTATTTTATACACAAAAAGAATATTTTTGTATATGCAAAGGGCTGTATTTCAAAATAGGAATAAAAATTAACATTATGAGATTGTTATTCAAAAATGGAATATTTGTTTCCGTATTATTTGCACTTCTTTTTTCAAGTTGTGGCGGAGGGTACAATGGAGAACTGATTGGAGTAATGAATCGGCCATCTTGGAATCATGTTATGCCTTTTGGTATGGTTTACATACCATCAGGACATTTACACATTGGACAAAGTGATCAGGATATTTTCCATCACCTATGGCAGAGAACTAAGCCTATATCAATTAAGGGCTTTTACATGGATGAGACGGAGATCACAAATAATGAGTATCGCCAATTTGTTTTTTGGGTGAAAGATTCAATTGCCCATAAGCTTATTGCAGGTGAGCACCTTATCGATGAAGGGGGTGATCAGGAGAGGATCGATTGGGATATGAGGATTGAATGGGACGATGAGGAGAACATTGACCTGCTTGAAGAAATGTTCTATACAGAAAATGAGCGGTTCTGGGGGAGAAAACGTTTAGACCCAAGAAAATTGAATTATGAGTATCAGTGGATCGATTATAAGTCTGCTGCCCATAATAAAGATCAACCTCGTTCTGATTTTATCAAGAAGGATGAAGTAAATGTTTATCCTGATACATTATGTTGGATAAGGGACTTTACCTATTCTTATAATGAGCCGATGACGAGAAATTACTTTTGGCACCCTGTTTTTGACAATTACCCTGTTGTAGGAGTCAACTGGAAGCAGGCAAATGCATTCTCAATTTGGAGAACTGAGCTGTGGAATTATTATAGAACATCAAGAGGTGAACCAAGGACAGATCCTTTCAGACTTCCTTATGAATCTGAATGGGAATATGCAGCCAGAGGAGGTAAATTAAATTCTCCATATCCATGGGGCGGTCCATATATTAGAAATACGAAAGGTTGTATCCTTGCAAATTTCAAAGTGGGACGCGGAAGTTATTTGGAAGATGGTGGATTTTATACTGTCAGGGCTGATGCCTATTGGCCAAATGATTTTGGTTTGTACAATATGGCTGGTAATGTTTCTGAGTGGACTACCACTGCATTCTTTGAGAATTCCTATTCATTTGTTCATGACCTGAATTCTGACATTAAATATGACGCACAGGATGATGACCCGATCACTATGAAACGTAAAGTGATCAGAGGTGGATCGTGGAAAGATATTGGCTATTATTGCCAAACTGGTGCCAGAATGTATGAGTATCAGGACACTTCTAAGTCTTATGTAGGATTTCGTTGCGCTATGACATTCTTGGGTAGATCAATAGATGATGCCACACGATGATCCTATTTTACTATTAATTAGCTAAAACGAATTACAATAACGAATAATTTAACTAAATAATTGAGTGATGAAGAGATTGCAACACTATTTTGAATCCGAAAAAGGAAAAAAAGTAAAGAATCTTATTATTGGAGGCGGTGCTTCCGTAGTTTTAATGGGTGCATTGTTTAAGATCCAGCACTGGTCTGGAGCTGGAACTATGTTGGTTATTGGTATGTCTGTAGAGGCATTTATCTTTGCTCTACAGGGTATTCTTCCTCCCCATCCCGATTATTACTGGGAAAAATTATACCCTCATTTAGATATACATCCTGATCATGATGCTCGCTTTTCACATGAGCAAGCACTTGAAGAAGGAACAACTGTTACGCAACAGCTTGAAGGAATGATGCAGGAGAGCAATATTGAGGAAGAATTGATCACAAGGCTTGGTGAAGGTTTTAAAAAGTTAGAGGGATCAGTTTCCGGATTGGCTGATATGTCAAATGCAGCTGTGGCCACTAACGAATATGCTGAGAACGCGCGTGCAGCGGCTTCCCAGTTAGCTGATATGAAATCTGCCTATCAGGGAGCATCTCAATCAGTTTCTGAATTGGCTGAAGCAGCAACAGGAGCTTCTGACTATCATGAGCAAGTGCAAGCAGTTGCTAAGAATCTTGGATCTTTAAATTCAATGTATGAATTAGAAATGCAGGATACTAATAACCACATGAAAGCGATGAACCAATTCTATACAACATTGACCCAGGCAACAGAAGAAATGAACCAATCACTTGAGGATACCAGGATCTATAAAGAGGAGATGGCTAAGTTAGCTCAGAACCTGTCCTCACTGAATTCTGTTTACGGTAATGTATTATCTGCTATGAGTGTAAGAGCTGCTGGCGGAATGCAAGGTGATGCATAATAATGATAATTGATTTTTTGATAATCTAAAAAGAAAGCCACATGTCAATTCCTAAGGAACCCCGGCAGCAGATGATCAATATGATGTATTTGTTCCTAACAGCAATGTTGGCCCTAAACGTTTCTGCTGAAATTTTGAAAGCTTTTCAAATTGTTAACCAAAGTTTGGAAAAAACTGCTCATACTATTGATAGTAAAAATGACCTTATTTGGGCTCAGTTTGATAAGAAGTTGCAAGATGATAGAGATAAAGTATTACCATTTTACAAGAAAGCAGGCCAGGTAAGAAAATATAGTGCTGAGCTTGTTACAGAGATCATTAAAATAAAAAATGAATTGATCGATGCAGGTGGTGATAGAAATGGAAAAGTTACCCGGGAGGGAGATTATGAGGAATCCCATGGAGAGTATTTCCTTAAAGGCCAATCTAACCTTGATATCAGTTCGAGGATCCTGCTGGTTGAAGGGAATGGAAAGAAAGGAGAAGCCCTTAGAGGAAAGATCAATGATACAAGAAATAAATTGGTTACCGTTTTACAGGATGCATTTCCTAGTGAAGAAGCTAAAGCAGAGTTTATGGATAACTTTCCCTTATTACCCGCAGAGGGAACTAAAGGTAGTGGAGGAATTCCAGGTAAAACATGGCAGCAGTCCAACTTTGGAGAAGTACCATTAGCCGCTGCCGTTACTTTATTAAGTAAGTACGAAACAGATGCGAGAAATGCGGAAGCAGATATTTTATCTTATCTATTAAAATCGATTTCAGCAGAAGATTTTAAGTTTGATGAATTGAAAGCTGTAGTTGTACCTAACTCCAAATTTGTCATGCAGGGTGGCGAATATAGTGCAGAAATTTTTATCTCTGCCTTTAGTTCTACCAAAAATCCGGAGATCATCATCGGTGGCGTTGATTCCAGCGGAAATATTGTAAGTCCTGAAGATACAAATCACCTTAAAGTGACTAAGGGTATTGGTGTTTATTCTGTCCCTGCAACCGGAGTAGGTAGTCAAACTTATGCAGGAGTTATCAGGCTGAAGAATCCATCAGGCGATGGATACCGCACATTTGCTTTTACACAGGAATATAGTGTGATGGTTGGGCAAGCAGTGGTATCACCCACAAAGATGAACGTATTATATATTGGAGTTCCTAACCCATTGGCAGTTTCAGCTGCCGGGTTTACTTCCGATAAAGTGCACCCTTCAATTACATCCGGTTCTATTAGACCAGACAAAAAGAAAGGTGAATATTTGGCTTCAGTTTCTAAACCAGGTAAAGCCATTGTGAATGTGCTTGTTACCATGGAGGACGGAACGAAGAAGAAGGTTGGATCTCAGGAATTTCGTGTAAAACGTATTCCACCGCCTATTGCAACCCTTGGCGGGAAATATGAGAGTGGTAAGATTGCTGTTTCTAAGTTTAAGGCCCAGAGGGGAATGGTGGCTCTTTTGAGAGATTTTGTTTTTGACGCACGTTTTAATGTGATCAGCTTTGAAATGCTATATGCTGCCAGAGGGCAGGATCTTAAAAAAGTAAAAAATACCGGACCTTCTCTTAATGACAGGATCAGAGGTATTATGAAAGGGGCAAAGAAAGGTGACCTTGTATTCTTTCAGGACATAAAAGTAAAAGGGCCTGATGGTGTAACACAAAAGATTGCACAGTTATCATTTGAGCTTATGTAATTTAAAATCTCTATTATGAATATCAACATGTTCAAATTTATTGGAATCGCATTAGTAGTAAGTACACTATTTGTTACTAATGGATTTTCTCAAGCTACCCAATCCAATGTGCTTGATGGAGTTTATAAAAAGCATATTGTGGATGAAAAGGAGATCATCCCCTATGAGCACATCAGGGAAGCCGATGTATCCTGGCAGCGCAGGATATGGAGAACCATTGATATCAATGAAAAGTTAAACCTGGCTTTTAAATATCCTCGTTTGACATTGATCGAGATCATACATGAAGCCGCAAAAGCAGGTGAGCTAACTGTTTATGACCCCATGATCGATTATGCAGATGAGTTTCTGAGAGTGATGCCCCTGGAAGATGTACAGGGAATCGGTGCAGGAATTGATACAGAGTTGGTGGTCAATGAGATCACATTTGAAGAAGAATGGCGAGTGGATACTTCCAGTTTGCAGTGGATAGATATTACAAAATTTAGAGTGAAGGAAGATTGGTTCTTTGATAAAGAGACCTCTACATTAATGGTAAGGATACTTGGTATTGCTCCAATTAAAGAAGAGTATGATGAAAATGATGTCTATATTGGAGACCTTCCGATCTATTGGATATACTACCCTGACCTGAGAAACCTATTGGTGAAATATGAAGCATTTAACCCTCATAATGATGCAGTACGTATGAGTTGGGAGGATATTTTCGAGATGCGTATGTTCAGCAGCTACATTATTAAAGAGTCGAACATCCACGATAGAAGAATAAAAGATTATTCCACCGGGATAGATGCGATCTTTGAGTCAGAACGGATCAGGAAGTTCCTCTTCCAGACAGAGCACCAGTTGTGGTCATTCTAAGCTACTCTTAACCAAAATAAGCAGCTACATTTTTTGCCTTTATTGCACCAATGCAAGCAGCTATTTCTTGCTCACTTGCAACTTTGATCTTTTTCCTGTTTTCTGTGCTTTTGATTAATTGGTTCTGAAAATCTTGATATTATTGAATTGATTTTCTAAAATGGGTGCTGCATGCAGTAAAGCAAGAACACTTGATGATGATAACTACCACAAACCAATAATCATCTTATGTTCATTTCTTTTGCTTCTCCAAAAGAAACGAACCAAAGAAAAAGAGAGAAAAAACGATGCTCCCTCCCGCATATAGCACTGCGCCAGCCGTTTTTTCAAACCAACGCTTATTATGTTGCAAAAGCAGCAATCT
>CAZNGA010000041.1:0-28549 GCA_964572485.1 uncultured Chitinophagales bacterium | reverse complement strand
ATTATTAACCCCGAAGGGGTGTAATAATATTAGCTGTGTTCAATAAAAAATCATCATAACCCCGAAGGGGTGACTTACTATTTTCATCCTTGCAAGTGTTGCCTACAAACGAGCGTGGATGCCTGTCTGCCGAAACCATGGCTCGCTTGTGAGGTGTTTGACACTCGAATTAAACAGATTGCTTCGGTCGTTGCACTCCCTCGCAATGACGTATGAATAGAGGTACTTGTAGGACACCAGCACCGCTTCGCTCATGCTTTCCATATGGTGCCATATAGTGCACTATCTCTTCCTCGCATGTTGCGAGGTTGCTTATATTTATTGTGCGCATAATGCGCAAATTTACTGTATTACATCCTCGCTGAAAGCGAGGATGAGGCCTTTTTATACCGATCGTGAGGGATTGGAGCCCAGAATCAACCTTCGGCGGTTCTGGGCAGGCTATAGATAAATCTGCTGTGGTTTCACGCCCTGAATAAGCTATAAGTTTTCAGGGCAAAAGATAGAGCGGAAAGCCCGATCCGCCGGCTGGCGGACACGCCCTAAACCAAGTTAAAGCGATTTACCGCAAATCCAAAAATTCTATCCCCCCTTTGTGAAAAAATGAAATAGGGTCAATAATCTCCAAGCGTCTCTTCCAAATTTGATAACGCTTTTTCCAACTCTTCGTCCTTGGGTGGTACGCCATGCCAATGATGATCATTCTCCATAAAATCTACTCCATACCCCAGGATGGTCTTCATAATGATAATTACGGGAACTCCTTTACCTGTAATTGTTTTGGCTTCTTGTAATGTGGATATTATGTTGTTCATATCATGACCATCCATCTCCAAAACCTTCCAGTCAAATGCCCGCCATTTCTTCTTAATATCCCCAAGTGAGAGCACCTCATCAACGGTGCCATCTATCTGGATATTATTGTAATCTAACGTTACGATCAGGTTATCCACCTTATGCTGGGCAGCAAATAAAATGGCCTCCCAGTTCTGCCCTTCTTGCAATTCCCCGTCGCTGATCATGGCATAGACAAGATGTTTATCGTCATTCATTTTCTTCGCACAAGCAGCCCCAACAGCTACAGATAATCCTTGCCCTAATGAACCTGAAGACATCCTTATCCCAGGTAATCCTTCTAAAGTTGCCGGATGTCCCTGAACTCTAGATCCCAGCTTCCTGAAAGTGGCTAATTCCGAAACTGCAAAATATCCACTTCTGGCCAGCACGCTGTAAAAGGCAGGGCACACATGGCCATTGGATAGGAAAAATATATCTTCATTCGCCGCATCCATGGTAAAGTTCTTATTATGTTCCATCACCTCAAAAAATAAAGCAGTGACAAAATCTGTACAACCCAATGAACCCCCTGGATGCCCGCTTTTTGCATCATGTATCATTCTAAGGATATCGCGCCTCACCTGGGTGGCGATCCGTTGTAATTCACTAGTTTCTGGCATATGAAAATTGATTAAAATTGAGGTTCTAAAGTTACATCTTAAAACGAATTATCTTATTACAATTCAATTTTTGTTGTCAACATCAACCAAAAAGGAACTGGATTTTGTAATTTTACTTGAAAGAAGAGCTGATTGGAAAAAATAGCGCCATATAAAACGAAAAATAAAGTCCGGATTGTAACTGCTGCTTCCCTATTTGATGGCCATGATGCCGCTATCAATATCATGCGCAGGATCATACAGTCCACCGGAGCCGAAGTCATTCACTTGGGACATGACCGCTCGGTAATGGAGGTCGTAAATTGTGCCATTCAGGAAGATGTACAAGCAATTGCTGTTACCTCTTACCAGGGAGGACATTTGGAATATCTGAAATATATGTATGACCTCTTAAAAGAAAATGGGGGTGAACACATCAAAATATTTGCAGGTGGTGGTGGAACCATTTTGCCTGATGAGATCAAGGAACTCCAAAAGTATGGCATCCAGCGCATCTATTCTCCAGATGATGGCAGGGAAATGGGGTTGCAGGGGATGATCAATGACCTCATGAAAAAGAGTGATTTCCCATCAAAAATAAATAGGAACGGCGTATTAAAGAAGATCACAAGTAAAGACCATCATGCCATAGCAAAACTCATATCTAGTGTAGAGAACGTTCCAAAAGAATCAAAAGCGATCCTCAGAGAGATTGCAGCCAAAAGTGCTCGATCAACCTCTTCCGTGTTAGGGATCACAGGGACAGGAGGGGCAGGAAAATCCACTGTCGTAGATGAGATCGTGAGGCGGTTTCTCCAGGATTTTGAAGATAAAACAGTAGCTATATTGTCGGTAGATCCTACAAAACGAAAAACAGGCGGCGCCCTTCTTGGTGACAGGATCCGCATGAATGCCATCAGTAATAAAAGGGTATATATGCGTTCAATGGCTACACGTCAGGCAAACCTTACCCTCTCCAAGCACGTGAAAGATGCCATTAATATTCTGAAAGCAGCCCATTTTGACCTGATCATCGTTGAAACATCCGGCATCGGGCAGTCAGATACTGAGATCATTGACCACTCAGATGTATCGATCTATGTGATGACACCAGAGTTTGGTGCACCCACACAGCTTGAAAAAATTGATATGCTCGACTATGCAGACATCATTGTGTTGAATAAATGCGATAAAAAGGGAGCTCAAGATGCATTTCGCGATGTGTCACGACAGTATAAAAGAAATCACCAGATCTGGGACAATAAGAAAAAAGATATCCCTGTATTCACTACCGTTGCTTCACAATTCAATAATCATGGCACCAACCAGTTGTATAGTGCATTGCTAGCAACCCTTGATGCTAAAGCAAAAGGTGGTTTTAAATCCTCGTTGACTTTTTCTCAGGCAATGTCAGAAGAGATCTACATTGTCCCTCCACAGCGTGCCCGGTATCTATCAGAGATCTCTGAGAATAACAGGGCATATGGTCAATGGGCAGAAGAGCAGTCAGCTATTGCCCAGCAACTTTATGGCTTGAGAACGGCAATTGAGACCATTAAAGAAAAAGACCCTAAAGCGGATCGATCTGCTCTTAAATTGCTTGAAGCCACATACAAAAAGGTGGAGAAGAACCTTGATGGACAGAATATCAAAACCATCAAAGGATGGGTGAACAAAAAAAAGAAATATAAAGCCGAATACTATTCATTCCAGGTACGAGGCAAGGAACTGAAAATAAAGACGCATTCGGAGTCACTGGCACACATTGACATCCCTAAGATCGCACTCCCCGACTATAAAGGATGGGGTGATATCCTGCAATGGAACCTCCAGGAAAATGTTCCGGGGGACTTTCCATATACTGCCGGTGTCTTTCCATTTAAAAGAGAGCAAGAGGATCCTACCAGAATGTTTGCAGGAGAAGGTGGCCCCGAGAGGACAAATAAGCGCTTTCACTATGTGTCATTATCGCTTCCTGCTAAAAGATTGTCAACAGCTTTTGACTCGGTGACCTTATATGGCCACGACCCTGATTTCAGACCAGATATATACGGTAAGATCGGGAACTCGGGCGTATCTATTTGCTGTCTTGATGATGCAAAAAAATTATATTCCGGCTTCAATCTGATAGACCCTAAAACTTCAGTGTCCATGACCATCAACGGACCTGCAGCAATTATGACCGGATTTTTCATGAATGCAGCTATCGACCAGCAATGTGAAATTTATATTAAGAAGAATGGACTTGAAAGATCGGTAAAGCAGAAAATTGCTAAGATCTTTAAGTCAAAAGGTGCTATTCAGCCAAAGTATAAAGGGAATCTTCCCAAAGGCAACGATGGATTAGGGTTAATGCTCCTAGGACTATCCGGCGACCAGGCATTACCACCTAAGATCTATAACAAGATAAAAGCAGATACTCTTTCTAAGGTAAGGGGAACCATTCAAGCAGATATTTTAAAAGAAGACCAAGGCCAAAATACCTGCATCTTTTCTACTGAGTTCTCCCTTAGATTAATGGGTGATGTACAGCAATATTTTAATCAGAAAAATATTGGCAATTTCTATTCGGTATCCATTTCAGGGTACCATATTGCAGAAGCAGGAGCCAATCCGATCACACAATTGGCTTTCACTCTGGCCAATGGGTTTACCTATGTTGAATATTACCTTTCCCGGGGTATGGATATCAATGATTTTGTACCTAATTTTTCCTTTTTCTTCTCCAATGGTGAAGATCCTGAATACGCAGTGATCGGGAGAGTGGCCAGACGCATCTGGGCAAAGGCCATGAAGCTAAAATACCAAGGGAACAGTCGAGCCCAAAAGCTTAAATATCACATTCAAACGTCAGGACGTTCACTCCATGCACAGGAGATCTCCTTTAATGACATCAGAACTACTTTGCAGGCATTGTATGCCATTTATGATAACTGTAATTCGCTACACACCAATGCTTATGACGAAGCCATCACTACCCCAACAGAAGAATCGGTAAGACGTGCATTGGCCATCCAATTGATCATCAATCATGAACTAGGGCTTGCCAAAAATCAAAATCCATTGCAAGGTTCGTTCATCATCGAAGAGCTTACTGACCTGGTAGAAGAAGCCGTGCTGCTAGAGTTCGATCGCATCACTGATCGGGGTGGGGTGCTGGGCGCAATGGAAACAATGTATCAGCGAAGCAAGATCCAGGAAGAGTCACTATATTATGAAACGCTAAAGCATTCCGGCGAACTTCCTATTGTAGGTGTGAACACCTTTTTGTCAGCAGATGGGTCTCCAACCAGTATTCCTGATGAGGTGATCCGTTCCACAAAAACTGAGAAGGATGCTCAGATCAAAACGATCAGGGATCTTCATAAGCGCAATGAAAAAGAATGTACGAAGCAACTCGATACCCTCCAAAAAACGGCTCTGGCCAATGAAAATATGTTCCAGGTGATCATGGAAGCTGCCAAATACTGTTCCATTGGACAAATATCCAATGCATTGTTTGAGGTAGGCGGGCAGTATCGGAGAAATATGTAGCCACCCTTTCTTAGCTGTAAATCTCATTATCCTATTTTTGTGCATTTGTTAGATTACCAGCGGAGAATAAAATATTTGGGCGTGTCCGCCAGCCGGCGGATCAGGCTTTCCACTATTACTCCTCACCCCTGAAGTATACACTTCAGGGATTGCGGGGTAGCCGCTTCAATCCTTCACGCAGCGGGGCGAAATTTAATGCTACAGGATTTTTGATCCTATGCTTTGAATATATTATGTCACCCCTTCGGGGTTGACACATTTGTTGCTTATCCATTCTATTATTTTATCATCCTTTCAGGATTGATATTCATGTATTATTGGGATTAATATACTTCCACAGCTTTCGGAGTGTAAATCCGAAAGAGCATGGGATTTTATCTTAATGCTAATATATTCACATCAAAATAAGTTACCAAAAATAATAATCTATTCCCTCAAAACGTTATTATAGCGAAGTCAGCATTTAATCCTTAAATTCTATATCATGAAAAAAATATTGATCATCACCATGGCATTTGTATGGTTTTTCGGCACCTCAACCCTATTTGGAATTAGCCTTCAAGAAGCACTGAAAAAGAATATGATCTCTATCTCCATCCAAGGTAATGGGGATCATGTTGGCAAATGCATAGATCTTACCATAAAAAATAATCACTACAATGTCCAAAATATATTTGTAGAATGCAGGCAATTATTGGCATCAAAAAATCATGGTACGCAAGACATGATCTTTACTGAAAGGATGGTCATCCCATTACCCATTCATGGATCAGCTAAGAGTCAGCTTTATGCCATGTGTGCGCAAAAAAATAATAGTTCACCGGGGAGAAATGATCAGTTCATCCCGGGTAAAATGGCCACCGGTAATTTACTGGCCCTAAGCAAACTCATTGAAGCACTTCATTATCAAAACTCGGCAGGCCAAAGTGCCATATGGGCCATTACAGATCATTCATCAATTGATTATATTCGTGGGTCTGACTCAATAATGGTGGCTACATTGCAAAATTTTGTAGCTCAGGCTAAAGGAATTCCAGTCCCTTATGCCGGCACAAATAGAATGGTTCCTTCTTCTTCTCCTTCGAAAAAAGTATATAGAATTACTGGAAAGTTCATATACACTTTGACAGAAGCAAGTAAAGTGTCAATTTCACTCTTTGATATTGACGGTAACGAAATAAAAAAAGTAATGGAAGAAAGGACTGCTTCTCCCGGTAGCCAGAAGTTAAATTACTCCTTTGAAACGATTCAAAAAATTGGTAAAAGGGCGTATCTCTGTTTGATCATCAATGGGAATACTCTTCGTAAGAAAATGGTATATTTTTCCAGATAATTTTTGCAGATCCAATTCACCGATTCACCGGATAAAAAACCCTGGTTTCCCATTTCGAGGTATCGGGTTCTGTTGCAGGCCCAGTCATATAAACTTCAAATGTTGTCCCCATTAGCAACAAGCCTTCATTTTTCAGATATCCATCCAGTTTATCATACACCTCATCTATCCCTGAATGGGCACCATAATGAACAGCAGTTATGAAATTGCCTCCGATCATCTCATCAACAATGATCCTCTTGTTGGATCCCTCACTTCCCTCTTCGTTGATGGCAGGAAATCCGGCTTCAAAGACCCATTTTTGACCTTTTTCCCCACGTTCCCATCTGGCAAATGGCATACCAAGAATAGTGGCATTGGTTTCAATGGTATATGCCACGATCTCATCAAAAACCTTCCCCAAGGTGGGGTATATATCCTCTACATAAGCTGAGTCCCTAATATAAATGATAGGCTGAGAATCTACTCTTTGGTATTCGACACCTGATAGATCCAACATGGCCGATGGGCGCGACTCACACCACTCCTTCAAATTATTCAGCCCTACATCCAGATCAATGTTTGGCTTTGTAAAAAGAAGAAAGAACATCAATCTGGAAAAGTATGGGATCTCATAAAAACTAACAAATAATGATACTTCGATCTGCTCCTCCTTAGGCTCAAATCGCCATAAAAAATTATTCTTTGAAGCAAATCCTTCCAATGCTAAGGTACCGCTAATCAGATCATTTGGCTCACTTTCATTGATCATCATCATCCCATTTCCTTGTTCACTTTCCCAGCTTATCCATGTATCTTTTCGTGCCATTGGTACTGATGATTTGAAGGTTGGATTCACCCCTTTCTCATACCAAAGGTCCCACTCATGGTAATCGTCAAAACTGCTTACAGTAGTAAAAACAAACGATTGAGAGGCCTTTATTGATATTGATTTATTGAGCTTCAAAAAAGTGGGCAATATAGCAGGTAAAGTACAAAGCAATCCCACTATAACTATAACTACAATGACAACAATTTTATTCATCTTCATAACTTCAGCTTTTCAGTACCATCAACAAATTTGGATCCCTGGACCATGACCATAAGAGTCTATTCTACAGAATAGTAAATTTGAGTCACAAATTTCGCTGGATCCTCTTCCTGGCCGGGTCCAACGACGTATACCTCCATAACCGGACCATTGATAGTATATCCATTTTCGGCAATAAAATTTTGGATCGCTAGATGTGATACTTCAAAATTCTTATACAGTCCTTTATGCGCAATAGCGACGAAGGTTCCTGACAGTGTTTCTCCCGGCTCAACTCTTCCCTTGCCTTCTTTTGTTTCTGCAACAGGAAATCCGGCAGCGAAATTACTTGTTCCTCCTTCATCCCAGTCATACCAAATTGAAAAAGCAGGGCCGATGATGGATTCCCCTGATTTCTTTACATGGTCCATTATTTCGCTATAAATTGTATTTAATTTTTCACCTATGTTTGATGTGTCTGTAACATCTTTAATAAAATACATCGGTTGTGCTTTAAGCTTCACCACTTGGACCCCACCTCTGGATTTCTCCTCTTTAGGCTTACTTTCGCAATACACCTTAAGTTTGTTTAGCCCCTTTTCAAAATCCTCTCCCATCATGTTATCAAAGAATAAACCCATAAATCGCATCATAAATGAAAGCTCTCCTTGATATCCCCAGGTGACAGATACCCCTTCTTCTGTTTCTTTAAAGGCCCATATCCCAAAATTATTATCCCCCATCCCTTCAAAATCCAGTTTGTTCTTCAGGTGCTTATTCTCCTTACTTTCAATTATTGTTAGGGTTCCCTTTTGATTCTTCTCGCCAGTCCATGAAAAGGAGGCACCCTTACCTTTAGTTTGATCGGAATAGGTGAGTTCAATACCTGCATCACTGGCAAACCAAGGTGCCCAATGCTCCCAATTCTTAAGCTCATTTACCTCCTCAAAAACAGTACTTGAGGGTGTTTCAATTACAATTGACCGCTCAATATTAACTGTGGTTGGGAGAAAGAAGGATACGGCTAAAAAGAGCATGATCAATACTAAAATCAATAGCCCTATGACCTTTATTATTTTCATAATTCAACAGTTTTATTTATATAATTTTAATGGTGGTTCAATACAATGGATGAGGATTCAATTTATATTTTGAGTGTTATAATTAGAAATATATTGGTGTTTTAACAACTCAAGAAGGTGTTCATAACCTTTTACGATCATGCACCCCTCTTTTACACGGTCATTATTTCTTTCTCCTTCGCTTCAATGTGGTTGTCAACGACCTTTATATATTCATCTGTAAGTTCCTGATTGCTATTTTCTGTTGTTTTGGCTACATCCTCAGATAATCCGTCCTTGATCATCTGCTTAATTTCCTCATTGAAATCTCTTCTAATATTTCTAACAGAAACACGACACTGTTCAGCGATCTCTCTCACCTTTTTCACTAAACTTAATCTTCTCTCCTCCGTTAATGTGGGCATAACAAGGCGGATCACATTCCCATCATTTTGAGGTGTGAATCCAATGTTCGCGGCCAGAATGGCCTTTTCAACTCCTTCAAGCATCTCCTTTTCCCAAGGTTGAATGACAATGGTCTTATAATCAGAGGTTTTAACAGTGGCTACTTGATTCAATGGCGTCTCAGTACCATAATAATCTACCTTTATACCATCAAGCATTGAAGGGTTTACTTTACCGGCTCTGATCTTTGTTAGCTCTTCCTCTAAATGTTGTATGGTCCTCACCATTTTCTGGCGAGCATTATCGACTTTCAATTTGGCTTCTTCAATCATAATACAATTATTTATCAAGAAACAATGGTCCCTATTTGCTCACCATTAACAACTTTAAGGAGGTTTCCTTTTTGGTTAACATCAAAAACAATTATAGGGAGATTATTCTCTTTACATAGTGTAAATGCTGTCATATCCATCACTTCAATACCATTACTAAAAACTTCCGAAAAAGAAATGGTCCTATACATTTTTGCTGAGCTATCTTTTTCGGGATCGGTATTATAAACTCCTGCCACCCTTGTTCCTTTGATAATAACATCGGCTTCAATTTCAATGGCTCTTAAGGAGGCAGCAGTATCTGTGGTAAAGTAAGGATTGCCTGTGCCAGCCCCAAAAATTACGATCCGCTTTTTTTCCAGATGCCTGACCGCTCTTCTTCGTATATAGGATTCACATATTTCCTCCATTTTAATAGCAGACATAAGTCTTGTAAACATCCCGGCATTTTCCAATGCACTCTGCATCGCCATTCCATTGATCACAGTTGCCAGCATCCCCATATAATCACCTTGTGCTCTTTCAATACCAGTTTCAGAAGCTTGCATCCCTCTAAAAATATTCCCTCCTCCAATGACCAATGCTATTTCAACTCCAGCATCAAAAACTTCCTTAATATCCTTAGCATATTGTAAAATACGGTCTGGGTCGATCCCATACTGATTTTTCCCCATTAAGGATTCACCGCTAAGCTTCAATAAGATTCTATTATATTTTGCTGCCATAGATTACTCGTAAAGATAAAAAAAAAGAGAGAAATAAATTCTCTCTTTCGTATTTTAACTTCCTAATTCGACCCTCAGGAATTGAGTTACTTGCAATTCCTGATCAATTTCCTTGATCATCTGCGTGACAGTGAGATTTCCATCCTTTACAAAGGGTTGATTCAGGAGTGTATTCTCTTTATAAAACTTCTCTAGTTTTCCGGTGGCAATTTTCTCAATGATCTCCTCTGGTTTTCCCTCTTCTTTTGCCTGCTCTCTACCAATGGTAAGCTCTCTATCAACAATTGTTTGATCTACATCTCCTTTATCCACAGCGATTGGAGCTATAGCAGCTATCTGCATGGCGAGATCTTTACCCACATTGGTAATTGTCTCAGAGTTCTCCTTGTTCAAAGAAACCAAAACACCGATTTTATTTCCGGCGTGCACATAAGAAATGATAGATTTTCCTTCCATTTTCTCATATCTCCTCAATTCTATCTTCTCTCCGATCTTACCAACTTGCTCGGTGATCTGCTCCAGAATGGTGTTTCCATTTAATGGAAGACTTAAGAGCTCTTCTGTAGTAGATGGAAAATTTTGTAGTGCGATATCAGCAATGGACTTCGCAAAAGATACAAAATCATCATTTTTAGCTACGAAATCTGTTTCACAACTCAAGTAAATAATGGTTCCTTTAGTTGCATCATCTGAAGTAATAGCAACCACAACACCTTCTTTAGCATCACGGTCGGCTCTTTTTTCAGAGATTTTCTGACCTTTTTTCCTTAAATAGTCGATTGCCTCTTCAATTTCGCCATTAGATTTTGACAATGCTTCTTTACAATCCATCATGCCTGCACCTGTCAGTTTTCTTAGGCTGTTTACATCTGCTGCACTTATAGTCATAGTATTATCCTCCTTTTATGCTTCTTCCTTACCCTTGTCATCCTTTTTCTCAGAAGCTTTAGTATTCTGCTCTTTAGCAGTTTCTTTTTCAGTTACTTCTTTATTTTCGGCTGTCTCTTTTACCGGTACATTTTCCTTCTTGGCAGATGGGTTATCTTTCTTATCCGCTTTTTCATTTCCTTTTGTGGCTACCTTCTCTGCCTCCTGTTTCCCTTTTGGCCTATTTCCATCCATTTTATCTCCAGTTCTTGGCTTTCTATGGATCAATTTCTTACCTCTAATCCTTTGTTTATCACCAGACCTCTCTTTAGTATCCTTAGCATCATCACTCTTTTTTTGATCACCCTTTTCTTTATCGTCGGCAGCTGCTTCTTTTTCCTTACTTTCGTTCTCACTTCTTTCCTTCTGTCTTGCCTCCAAGCCTTCCTGAATGGCGTCAACAATATAATTGGTGATCAAAGCAATCGATTTGTTTGCATCATCATTGGAAGGAATAGGAAAATCAACAAGCGTAGGGTCAGAATTAGTATCTACCATCGCAAAAGTCGAAATATTCAATTTACTTGCCTCAGCCAAAACAATATGTTCCTTATTGATATCAACAATATAAACAGCAGCAGGCATTCGATTCAATTGTGTAATTCCGCCGAAAACCCGTTCCATTTTAACACGCTCTCTTTCAAGAGTTAATCTTTCTTTTTTGTTAATACTATCATGAGAGGTTCTATCATTCAGCAAAGTCTCTATGGATTGCATTTTCTTTATTGACTTCCTGATGGTTCCAAAATTAGTTAACATTCCGCCTAACCATCTCTCAGTAACGAATGGCATATTAACCTTACGAGCTCCCTGCTCAACAATTTTCTTAGCTTGCTTTTTTGTGGCTACAAATAATATTTTCTTACCAGCATGAGCGATAGACTTTAAAGCTGATGCAGCTTCATCAAGTTTTTCTGAACTCTTGTTCAGATCTATCAAATGAATCCCCTTTTTCTCCATAAAAATATATGGTGTCATCTTGGGATTTCTTTTCTTCTTGAGATGTCCAAAGTGAACACCAGCATCCAACAGGCTTTTTTGATTAATTTTTTGCATATTATCTTCTGAAATAGAAATTTAACGTTTGCTAAATTGAGTTTTCTTTCTAGCTTTTTTATAACCGGCTTTCTTCCTTTCAACCACTCTCGGGTCTCTAGTTAAAATGCCATTTGATTTTAGAGGTGGCCTAAATTCCGGGTTCACCTTGCATAATGCTCTTCCAATTGCCATTCTAACCGCCTCAGCTTGCCCTTTAATTCCACCTCCCCTAACATTTACCTTTACATCGTAGTTAGTAGCGCCTTCAATGATCACTAAGGGTTCAGCTACTTTCAAACTTAGTTCCTCAACAGGAAAGAACTCCTTATAATCCTTATTATTAACTACTATCTTACCACTGCCACTTTGAATATTTACTCTGGCAATGGCTGCTTTTCTTCTGCCAACGGCATTAAATAATTCCATATTTATAATTTAATTGTTTTAGGCTTTTGAGCTTCATGAGTATGGTCAGGCCCTGCATATACAAAGAGTTTCTTGATAATAGCCCTTCCTAATATGTTCTTTGGCAACATTCCTTTTACTGCTTTTTCCACAACAGCCGTAGGCTTCTTTGCCATGAGGTCTTTGATACCGATCTTTTTCTGGCCACCGGGATACCCGCTGTAAGAAAAATACTCCTTATCCTCAGATTTATTCCCGGTAAGTTTGATCTTTTCTGCATTGATAACGATCACATAATCGCCACAATCAACATGTGGACTAAAGTATGCTTTGTTCTTACCTCTTAGGATCATGGCGATCTTTGTGCACATGCGTCCTAAAACCAGGTTCTCTGCATCAATAATGTACCAGTCTCTCTTTACAGTATCGCTATTCGATGAAATTGTCTTGTAGCTAAGCGTTTTCACTATTTTATTATTTCTTAAAAATGGGTTGCAAAGATAATTGAATTGTGACTTCCAAACAATACTTTATACAAGTTTTTTTAATCCGGAGCTCATAACTGACTGATAATCAGTTGAATTTTCACACAAAAAAAATATGGGTTGCTAAATAAAGACCTTGATCCGCTGGAATTTAAGGGTTGAGGGGTGATTATAGCACATTTACAAGAACACCATCTTCCAAAATTGGGACCACCGGGGCCTGGTTATGTTGAAAGCAATACTGAATATCTCTGCTTACACCCAACTTATTCAACCTTAGTGAATGTGATGCCTTTTTCATTGTATTAAGAAGGTCGTGCTGATTACTTGAATAATAATGTTCTGTAAAAAGAGCCCCATCGCTTTCCATTGTAAAACCATCTTTCAGCTTGTTGAGTACCGCTCCGGCAAATAATGTATCCTCCATGTTTATATTGTCCTTCCATCCTGCACAAAGTAACAGTACCTTCTTTTTCTGTTCGATAAGCCAATCACATAATATATCCAGGTTCAAAAAAGCGCCAACCACCACGTGGGTAGCTGCCATTGATTCCTGTATGGCCCTTGTGCCATTCGTTGTTGTCAGGACGAGGGTCTTGTCTTTAATAACTCCGTCCATATATTCAAAAGGAGAGTTGCCGAATTCAAAGCCATCAACTACGCTGCCCTTTCTTTCTGCTGCCAATATATACCCCTCACCCTTGTGCTCCAGGCATGCGGGAATAGTGGCTACAGGGATTACACCTTTTGCCCCATAATGTAAAGCAGTACATATAGTTGATGTTGCCCTCAAAATATCAATGACCACTACTATATGATCCTCAATATCAAATATTGGAAGCATGATAGGAGATAATACCACATCAATGTTTGGCTTATTCATTTATAAAAGGTGGTGATTTAATTTTTAATAAAAGGAGGCCTGATAATTACGGCTTTCACCTGTTTATTGCGAATATCAATATTGATTTCATTTCCCTCCTGGGCCATATCTACATGAACATACCCCATTCCAATACCTTTATTAAGAGATGGTGATTGGGTGCCTGAAGTAACACTTCCTATTTTATTCCCATTACTGTCTTTGATGTCATATCCATGGCGAGGAATCCCTCTTTCTATCATTTCAAATCCAACCAATTTCTTTGTGATGCCGCTCTCTTTTTGGTCTCTAAAAATATCACTAGAGTTGAAGGTCCTGCCATTAAGTTTTGTGATCCATCCTAATCCTGCTTCTAATGGGGAAGTTGAGTCATCAATGTCATTTCCATAAAGACAATAGCCCATTTCAAGGCGTAATGTATCCCTGGCCCCTAATCCAATAGGTTTAATTCCAAAAGATTCTCCCTTTTCCATCACTGTACTCCAAATATGCTCCGCATGCTCATTGGCAAAATAAATTTCAAATCCTCCTGCACCGGTATATCCGGTTGCTGAGATCAATACATCTTCCACCCCGGCAAAAGTGCCCTTTTCGAAAGTATAGTACTTCATCTTATTCAGATCAATATCTGTAAGATCCATCATCACATCACTCGCCTTTGGGCCTTGCACTGCAAGTAAGGTTATATTGTCTGAATCATTGACCAACTTAACATCAAAAGAATTATTCTCCTTTATCCAATTCCAATCTTTTTCGATATTGGAGGCATTGACAACCAACATATACTTATCCTTTTCTAACATATAGGTGAGAAAGTCATCAATGATACCTCCTTCGTTATTGGGAAAGCAAGAATATTGAACCTTACCAGGATATAGTAATGAAGCATCATTACTGCTAATTTGTTGCAAAAGATCAAGTGCTTCAGCCCCTTCAATTAGAAATTCTCCCATATGTGACACATCAAATACACCTACACCATTTCGAACAGTATTATGTTCAGCAATGATCCCTTCATAATTGATGGGCATATTATAACCGGCAAATTCAGCCATTTTTGCCCCCAAACCAATGTGTATATGGGTTAGTGCAGTATTATTCATGGATAAATGAAATTATCGACAAAACTACAAAATTTGGGATGAAATATGTTTTGAAGTCTCCTATTTATATTCGAAATTTGACCTTCATGATTATAATAATTAGATATCGATATGAAACTATCCGTAAATATAAAAATTGGAGAAGTTGCTGAGCTGATAAAAGCAAAACTTGTTGGCAGCACTGATCTTGAAATTAGCGGCATTAATGAGATCCATAAAGTTATGAATGGTGACCTAACATTTGTAGATCATCCAAAATACTACAAAAGATCCCTTGAATCTGCAGCAACAACAATTATCATCAATAAAGAAGTGGATTGTCCCGAAGGTAAAGGTCTTTTGATATCTGATGATCCATTTAGAGATTATAATCTGCTGGTCACAAAATTCAGGCCCTTTGAAGCTGCATCAGATATGATAAGTAGTAGTGCAAAAATTGGCCAGTCTACCATCATACAACCGGGCACTTTCATTGGCAACCATGTAGAGATCGGAGAAAATTGCTTGATACATGCTAATGCGAGCATTTACGACCATACCACTATTGGGAATAATGTGATCATACATTCCGGAGTTGTTATAGGTGGGGATGCTTTTTATTATCAGCGTAAAGAGAGCGGTTACAAAAAATTACAATCTTGCGGACGTGTGATCATACATGATAATGTAGAAATTGGCCCTTCAACAACAATTGACAAAGGAGTATCCGGCGATACAATTATTGGGGCCGGAACCAAGATCGACAATCTTGTACAGATCGGCCACGGAACAATTATTGGGAAAAATTGCCTTTTTGCTTCTCAGGTTGGAATTGCAGGTAAGGTGATCATAAAAGACAACGTGATCCTATGGGGTAAAGTGGGTGTGTCAAAAGATCTGACCATCGAGGATGATGTTGTGGTAATGGCTCAGTCAGGAATTGGCAAAGATCTTCAAAAAGGGAAAGTATATTTTGGGTACCCCGCAAGAGAGGCAAAGGGTGTTTTTAAAGAAATGGCTCTTATTAAGAAACTGCCTGAAATTTGGGAAAAGATGAAATCTGACTAAATGAAAAAATGATTGGGATTTGGTTTACCTTTTAGGGTTTTCTGTCTTTTTCTTCGACTCCTCCATTTTCTTCTTTTCCTCCATAATTCTTTTCTTCTCTTTTTCTTCTTCCTCGTCTATATTCTTAACCTCTTTGTTGTCGATGACTTTTGAGGACCATTTGGCGTTATTTGCAATTTGTATCCTACGTTTCCTAAACCCTGAATAACCAATTTTAAATCCTTTCACCATCAGGTCAATACCAATAACCACAATACCAATGCCTATAGTGGCTGTTGCCATTGTAAGTGGAGTAACCCTTGTTGGGTAAGGCATATCAGGCCTAGTATAAATTTCTCGACCCATATAAACTGCTGAACCAGCCAGTGCAGCGCCAAGGCCAAATACTAACGGCCCGGTACCTCTCTTAATATATTGTCCTCTAGACCTAAAAGTGATCGTTTCGAATTTCTTTAATGAGTAGTGCTTATTGTCAACGATCACAAAAAATGGGAAAAGTATCTTGTCAACCTTTCCTTTCATCTTTTTATCACTCTCCTTAAAAACATATTTTATTTTTATTCCCTCCTTAAGTAATATCCTTTTAGGGGAATTATTGAAGAACGCATCGGTCTTACTCTTATACTCCAAGTTTTTGAATACGATCACATTCTGTCCGCTTATGGTCTGGCCGACAACCATGGATAAAAGTAAAAACACTATTGAAATTGATCGAAATTTCATCTCAAAATAAGGGAGCTATAACCACTATTTTTTTATCAATAATAAATCGAAGGTTAAATATACGAAAATAGAGTGCAAATGTTCTAGCAGTTACTTATTCGATCATATATAACGCTCAACTTGTTATTTTATTACCAAAAATAGATTGCTGTTTAGAAAGGGGAAGCAATCTGAAGGATCTTCGGTGATGGGAAGTGATGCCTTGTTTCACTATTATACTCCTATGATATTGAGTAGGGTATCCCTTGTTATTCCTCCATTCATAATCAGGATGCTGCTTATGCAACCGCACCATATATTCATCGCGGTATGTTTTCGCCAATATAGACGCTGCTGCAATTGACATATATTTTCCATCTCCTTTGATGATGCAATGGAAAGGGATCTTCCTGTAAGGCTTAAATCTATTACCATCGATCAGCAGCACCTCGGGAGTGATATTTAATTTCGTGATCGCGTCATGCATGGCACGGATGGAGGCATTCAATATGTTGATCTTGTCTATAGTACTATTTCCGATCTTGGCAACTGCCCAGGCCAGGGCTCTCTCCTCTATCCTCTGTTTTAGAAGCACCCGGTGGGTTTCGGAAAGAAGTTTTGAATCATTTAGCAATGGGTCTTTGAAGTTCTTTGGTAATATAACTGCTGCAGCAAATACAGGTCCTGCAAGGCATCCCCTTCCAGCTTCATCACAACCTGCTTCTATTAAATTCGTTGTAAAGCCAGATGCTAACATGGATTCAATATTAGGAATAATATGCGGAAAAATGCGAGGCCCATAAAAGTTCTTATTAACATCTGTATCAATAATGAGTGATAGTAGTGGACGGTCAACAAATGTTAGTAAGACTGAATAAATAATATTACTCACTTTACATCGTTTCTTATAAATCCTTAACTTAGCATCGTAATACATTTCTATTGAATTCTATAAAGAATCTTGCCGGTCAAACAGCCATTTATGGTTTGAGCAGCATCATCGGTCGCTTGCTGAACTATCTGCTTGTTCCTTTGTACACTATTTTTCTGTTCTCACCAGAGGAATATGGAGTAGTAACAGAACTCTATGCATATGTGGGGTTTCTAATCATCCTATTCACATATGGCCTGGAGACTGCTTTCTTTCGATTCTCTGAATCAGAATCCGATCCCCAAAAAGTGTATGGCACTGCTTTAGGATCGATCATTATCACTTCAACAGTATTTGTTGGTATAATACTACTCCTAAAAGACGATCTGGCAGACCTATTATCTTATAGTGATCATAAAGAATACATCATTTGGTTCGGATGGATAGTCGGATTAGATGGTATTTCTTCAATTCCTTTTGCAAGGTTGCGGCAGTTAAACCAAGCATCCAAATTTGCTATTATTAAATTGATAAACATTGGCGCTAACCTCGGATTCAACCTATTCTTTCTTGTGGGTTGCCCATATTTACTAGCATCGACATCCTTCTCATGGACACATTCATTCATAAACACTATTTATGATCCCGGTGTTGGAGTAGGATATATATTTATCGCTAATTTGATCGCAAGCTCCCTCACATTGCTCCTTCTATTGCCTGTGATCATTGGCCAAAGGATCGTTATAGATCTTAAGCTTTGGAACCGAATGATCATCTATGCACTCCCCCTATTACTGGTAGGATTTGCCGGTTCAATAAATGAAATGTTGGATAGAGCCCTTTTGAAACATTTTCTTCCCTTTACTCATGATGAGAATATGGCGCAGATCGGTATATATGGTGCCTGTTATAAGTTATCCATTATGATGATCCTCTTTATTCAGGCATTCCGATTTGCAGCTGAACCCTTCTTCTTTGCACAATACAGTAATAATAATGATCAACGAGTCTATGCAGTTATCATGAAGTACTTTGTGATAACCACCTGTTTAATATTCCTGGGGATCATGTTATACCTTGACATCTTCAAATATTTTATTGGTAAAGATTATCATGAAGGCTTACGGGTAGTCCCCATTTTACTTTTGGCCAACCTCTTTTTGGGAATTTATTATAATCTATCTATCTGGTATAAGTTCAAAGATAAAACGATGATAGGCGCCCTGATCGCAGTGGGTGGCGCATTGATCACTATTGTTCTGAACATAATGTGGATACCCGTTTTAGGATATATGGGTAGTGCCTTGGCAACATTGATCTGTTATGGGGTCATGGTCATTGCTTCCTATATTTTCAGCCAAAAGCATTTTCCTGTCAAATATGATCTGAAGCGCATTATTTTTTATCTCTCTTTGGCAGTGCTTTTTTGTATCATCAGTCTTAAGGGAGTTTCTACTATCGCTGAAACCGGGTCTATTTTAAAGTTTGGGCTCAATACAGTATTATTTTTGCTATATTTGGTGACGATCTTCTTTTCAGAAAAATCCAGCAAACAATTGACTAATTAACATTTCACGATAGCTATTTCATACATAAAATTTATCTTTGCCATCAAATGAAAGTCAAGATCATCAATACCTCCAATAATCCTCTTCCGGCATATGAAACTAAAGGATCTGCCGGGCTTGACCTTCGTGCTTTTCTAGAGAAGGTTGTCGTACTCAAACCTATGGAAAGAGCACTCATACCTACCGGTTTGTACATTGAGCTTCCGGTGGGATATGAAGCTCAGATCCGCCCAAGAAGCGGTTTGGCAATAAAAAGCGGAGTAACATTGTTAAATACTCCTGGAACGATAGATGCAGATTACAGGGGAGAGATCAAGATCATAATGATCAACCTCTCGCAAGAAGACCATACTATTGAAAGTGGAGATAGGATAGCTCAAATGATCGTGAATAATTATACGGTTATTCATTGGGAAGAAGTTGCAGAATTGGTAGCATCTGAGAGAGGAAGCGGAGGATTTGGACATACCGGGACCACATAAAATATCGAAGGCAAATGAAAATCATCATACCCATGGCAGGTTTGGGAAAACGGATGAGACCACATACTCTCACCATTCCGAAGCCACTGATCCCATTAGCGGGCAAATCAATTGTACATAGATTAGCAGAGAATCTGATCAAAATATCCAAGCAATCTGTGGATGAGATCGCATTTATTATTGGAGACTTTGGAAAAGAAGTGCAAGAGAATCTATTGAAGATCGCAGAAGATCTTGGCGTAAAGGGTTCCATATATTCCCAGGACGAGCCTTTAGGCACTGGCCATGCTATCCTTTCGGCAAAAGAAGTATTGGAAGGAAATGTTATCATTGCTTTTGCCGACACCTTATTTATCGCTGACTTTACATTAGATACAGATGCAGATGGCATCATATGGGTTCACAAGGTAGATGATCCCAAAGCATTTGGTGTAGTAAAAATTAACGAAAACAATATCATAACTGATTTCGTAGAAAAGCCTGAAACCTTTGTTTCAGATCTTGCAATTATTGGTATCTATTATATAAAAGAAGGTGAAAAACTAAAGGACGAGCTTCAATATTTAATAGATAATGACATAAAAGATAAAGGGGAATACCAACTGACCAATGGTTTGGAGAACCTAAAGCAAAAAGGCGTCAATTTTGTAACACAAAGGGTGACCGAGTGGCTCGATTGCGGAAATAAAGATGCAACTGTGTATGCAAACAACAGGATATTGGAGGTTGAGAAGAATAATGAGCTCATTGCCGGCTCAGCAGAGATAGTTGGCACACAAATTGAGCCCCCTTGTTATATTGGGGAAGGTGTTAAGATAAAAGATTCGGTAATTGGTCCTCATGTTTCAATAGGAGAGAATACCACATTAGAAAATGTGAACATAAAAAATACGATCATTCAAACCCATAGTGAAATAAAAAATTGCCATGTTGCAAACTCTATGATAGGAAATTTCGTTTACTATAATGGGAAGCGTAAAGAAAATGATGAAGAACTTAGTATTGGGGATTATTCAGTTAAAAAATGATGAAAAATAGGAACATATCACTTTTTGGTATCATCATAGCAGTAATGCTATTTGCTTCCAGCTGCTCATCATCGAAGCAGGTATCAAAAAAAGAAAAACAAATTGAGCAGCTTTCAAATAAAGATCGTTTAAAGCTTGAACGCATGTTTTTGGATGCAAATAAAGCTAAGATCTTAGGTGAATACCAAAAAGCAAGAACATTATTTAGCGAGTGCATCAAGTTAGATCCCGGGAATCATGCTTCAATGTATGAGTTGGCATATATTTATCTGCAAACCAGGGAAAGCCAGCCAGCCAAGTTACTTGCAAAACAAGCTGTAGCACTTGACCCGGAGAATAAGTGGTATCAATTGCTATATGCGGAAGCCCTTGGAGAGAATGGATCTTACAAAGAGGCCGCCGCAGTATATGAGGGATTAATAGAAAAAAATCCTGATAAGCATGAATACTATTTCGATTGGGCATTTATGCTTGTAAAAGCTAAAGACTATACCAATGCGATAAAAGTATATAATAAATTAGAATCTATAATTGGTATTGATGAATCCATAATATTCAAGAAGCAGGTTATATACTTGACAGAAGGGAAAGTTGATAAAGCCATACAGGAAACAGAACGACTGATAGAAGCTTATCCTTCTGTGGTAAAATACCGATATATGCTTGCTGAGCTCCACATGGCAACCGACGATCTTGAAAAAGCATATGAAGTATATCAAAAGATCCTAGTCATTGATCCTTCTGAGCCAAAAGTGCATTTGCTGATCGCAGATTATCACTTAAGAAAAAAGGACGATAAAAATTATTTCCTTTCTTTACAAAAGGCCTTTGAGACAAAGGATCTTGATATTGACAAGAAAATTACGATCCTGATCAGCTACTTCAACTATTTCACTCCTCAAAATCCCGATACCCAAAAAATAAAAGACGCCTATATTCTTTCAGACATTTTAATTGAAGCACACCCTAAAGATGCAAAGGCATACGCTATATATGGAGACCTCTTAGTTCAAGAAAATAAATTTGAAAAGGCAAGAGATATGTTCTTATTGTCCTTGCATTATAATGATGGCAGCTACAAGATATGGGAAAAAACGATGTTGATAGATGCTGAGCTTACACAATATGACTCATTGCTTTACCATAGCCAGCAGGCCATAGAGCTTTTCCCAAACCAGGCAATAACCTATTTTTACAATGGTATTTCCAACAGTCTTCTTGAAAATTATGAGGAATCTATTGCCCCTTTTGAGACTGCTTTGCTAATCGGGGTGGATGAAACTGTTCAAGCCAACATTTTTTCAAATCTTGGAGATGCCTATTACAACCTCAATAATTATATAAAATCGGATAGCTGCTATGAAAAAGCACTGGAATTAGAACCTGAAAAAAGTTATGTGTTGAATAATTATAGTTATTATTTATCGCTGAGAAATGAAAATTTATCTAAAGCCCTTGATATGGCAAAAAAAGCAAATGAGCTTGAGCCTAACAATATATCCTTTCAGGATACTTATGGATGGGTACTTTACAAATTAGGCAAATTTGATAAGGCCAAGGTACAGATTGAAAAATGCCTTGATAATGGTGGCGATAAAAAAGCGGTGATACTAGAACATTATGGAGATATCCTTTATCAATTAGGGGACACCGATAACGCGGTTATAAATTGGAAAAAAGCAAAGGACAAGGGTTTAGATTCTGAATTTATTGATAAGAAAATAACAGATAAGAAGTTGTATGAATAGGCTGCTATTCCTCCTCCTCATCCTTATCATCACCGGACTCTCCTGTAAAACATCAAAGCACACGTCTACCCCCAGGAAGAACGCTTCTGCAAGTTTTGTCAATAAAAAAATGAACAAAAACTCCTATGATTTTGCCTGGTTTTCCAGTAAGATCAAATTTGACCTTGGAGATAGCGGTCCCATTAAGAATTTAAGTGCTGCTGTTCGAATAAGAAAAGACAGTGTCATTTGGATCTCTCTTTCCGCTATCCTTGGCATTGAAGTGGGTAGGATATTGATCACAAGGGATTCGGTTAAGATATTAAACCGACTCAAAAAGGAATATCTTGTAAAGCCCATTCAATATATTCAATCAAAGGTCCCTGTTCAGGTGGATTTTCCTATGCTCCAAAAGATCATCCTCGGACAATTGATATATTATGATAAGAAATCAATTAGTGTTAATATTGAGAACAATTATTACCTGTTGACTTCCAAAACAGCCCAAACAAAAAACACTTTGTGGATCACTCCTAAAGACTTTACGATATACAAAATGCTGATAGAACCGGTCACCAATGAACCCGGCCTGACGACTATTTTTACCAATTATGAAAAAGTAGATCAAAGGATTTTTTCACTTGAAAGAGAAATGGAATTTAAAGGGCAAAAGGATCTTTCAGTATCAATGAAATATTCTCATGTAAAATTCGATGACCCTCAAAAATTCCCATTTCAAATTCCGGAATCATATGAGACCATTCATTAAAGGTTTTCTTTTTTCAACCATATTGTTGCTTTATTTTGGAGCATTATTCTCACAAACTCGGTCTGATCTTGAGAAAAAAAGATCTACCCTCTTAAAGGACATTGAACTCACCAACCATCTGCTCAGTGAAACAAAGCAAAATAAAGATGTTTCCTTAAATGAGCTGGAAATGCTGGAAAAACAAATTGACAACAGAGAGGCACTGATACGAAATATAGCTGCTCAAATCAACATTCTTGAAAAGACCATCAGTGAGAAAGGTAGCATCATCATTGCTCTTGAGAAAGATCTTGCTTCCCTCAAAGTGGAATATGGAAAGATGATCTACTATACCTATAAAAACCAACAAGCATATAATAAGCTCTTCTTTATATTTTCCTCTTCCAGTCTTAACGAGGCTTACAATCGGCTCAACTACCTCAAAAGATATACAACGTATCGAAAGAAGCAGGCTATACTGATACAGCGGATAAAACAAACACTAAGCGATAAGCTCAACGAACTATCAGATCAAAAGAATAAGAAAGTGAATCTCCTTGCTTCACAATTGAAACAAAAGGGAAAGCTGGATCAGGAAAAAACGGATAAAGGCACTTTAATTGGTAAGCTTAGGAAACAGGAGAAGCAATTGCTCACAAAGTTGTACAATAAGCGAAAAGCGGCAGAAAAACTCGATAAAGCTATTGCAGATATCATTAAAAAAGAATTGGAAGCTGCGAGGAAAAAGTCCAATAAAGATAAAGAGGCGGGCATTGATCTTACCCCTGAATCAGCTATATTATCTGAAAATTTTACCAATAACAAAGGGAAACTGCCTTGGCCTGTAGAGAGAGGTATCATTACTCATAACTTTGGCGAGCGGGACCACCCTGTATTAAAAGGTGTAAAGATCCAAAATAATGGAATAGATATTAAAACCACTTCAAACGCCACGGTAAGAGCAGTATTTGAAGGACAAGTGGTTGAAGTATTCTCTAACCCCAGTTTTCATAAAGCAGTAATGATCAAACATGGTGAATTCTATACTGTATATACCAATTTGAAAGAGGTATTTGTCAAGAAAGGAGACAAAATACAGATCAAGCAGATCATCGGCCTTGTGTATACAGATACGGAAATTTCAAAAACTGAAGTTCATTTTGAACTTTGGAAAGGTTTTGAGAAATTGAATCCCGCATACTGGATCTCTGGAAAATAATCTTTCCTTTTCGTTGATTAATTCGTAATTTTGCCATATTAATACATGGTTGATGGTCAATCGATCAATGTTAAACTAAAACCGCAGATATGTTTCTCATGAAACTACTTTTTTTCGGACTTCCTGGTGGGGCAGAATGGATACTCATTTTTTTGGCTATCCTATTACTTTTTGGAGGCAGAAAAATCCCTGAATTGATGAAAGGTATTGGAAAAGGAATTAGAGAGTTTAATACCGCCCGTTCCAATATTAAATCAGAGATAGAGGAAGGGATAAAAGAACCTGAAAAAGGAGGTGACAAGGAAAAGGAAAAAGACACCTCTCCTCCAGAGGAAAACAAGAGTGAAAATTAGCAATCTTTCCCTATTGTATTATTTTATAGCTTATTTTACAATGAAGATCTGCCAACACTTAAAAGTTGAAAAGTACTAAGGCTATAAGGTTTACAACAATGTAGTTATACTTTCGTATAAACTACAACGATATACCCAATATGACTCACAAAAACCTGATCCCTCTATTCATTTTCACTTGTTTATGGTTCAATTATACAGCTAGTGGGCAAAAACAAGCTGGTAAGGACGAAGAAGACTGCTCATTGATCATAGAACCATTGGATAGCTTAACTAACCTATATTTCTACCAAAAGATCTCTCATTCGGATCATAATATGTCAAGAGAGGATACTTCACAAGTCAAAGCAATATCATTCTCTGACTCCATATATCTGAACAAGCTTAATAGGATCAACAGCATGGTCCCATTACACTATAACCAACACGTCAGGAGATTCATTGAACTATATGTTCTTAGGAGAGGTGAACAAGTCGAGAGAATGCTTGGATTGAAACACTTGTACTTCCCCATTTTTGAAGAGACATTGGACAAATATGGACTTCCCCTTGAATTAAAATATATGGCCATCATTGAATCGGCCTTAAATCCTCATGCTGTTTCGAGGAGCGGTGCCACAGGGCTTTGGCAGTTCATGTACGCTACAGGCAGGATGTATGGATTGAAGGTGAATTCATACCTTGATGAGCGAAGAGATCCTTACAAGTCAACTGATGCAGCAGCCAGGTTTTTGAAAGACCTTTTCGCAATGTATAAGGATTGGACATTAGTTATTGCAGCATATAATTGTGGACCGGGTAACGTAAATAAAGCAATTCGAAGATCAGGAGGGAAAACCGATTTTTGGCAAATTCGCAAATACCTTCCTCGTGAAACAAGGGGTTATGTTCCGGCATTTATTGCAGCTACCTATGTTATGCACTATTATCAAGATCATGGATTTACACCGATATTCCCTGCAATTGAGTTTAATATGATAGACACCATATGGATCACAAAAAGAACAGACTTTCAAATGATCTCACAGTTCATTGATCTACCTGTTGAAGAGATTTCTTTTCTAAACCCTGCTATCAAAAAGCAGATCATTCCTGCCTTCAGAGAGCCATATCCTTTAAAGTTACCGATCACAAAAATTGCACTATTTGAAGAGTACAGCGACTCTATCTATTATAGTTCTGTCATGCAAACGGAAAAACCTGCTAATATTTCAACTTCGAAGCAGTCATCAGGAACCTATAGGCAACCCCCTTCAAATGATCAGGTAAAGATCATTTATACAGTAAAAAGCGGTGACAACCTGGGATACATTGCTGAATGGTATGATTGCAGAACGCAGGATATCAGGAGTGACAACAACTTATCAGGGAATATGATAAAAGTTGGCCAAAAGTTGATCATTTATGTAGATAGGGGAGCATATCATTTATATAGTGATATTGATCAAATGAGTTTTACACAAAAGAGAGAACTTGGCAATAATAACAATCCTTCACATGAGAACAAGAGTAGCACTTTAAATACTGCGCCAAGAAAGTATCCAACACCTAATAACGTTTTAACTGACAAGCGTATTATTTACTATAAAGTATTGAATGGAGACACATTGTGGGACATTGCAAAAAAATATCCCGGAAATACGATAGACAGTTTAAAGAAGCTGAATAATATCGTTGATGGGAAAATGCTCAAACCGGGTATGACCATTAAAGTTAGTATGGCTCCCTGATCTCTCCTATTATTTTTGCATAAATAGAAAAATCCCGTGACCATGCCCGATTAAGGTTGGCCACAGTTATTCCTTAATTATCTTAAATGCAACAGTAGATTCACCGGTTCTGATCTGTATAAAATACAATCCGGTTTTCAAATGGTTCATTTCCTGTTTTCGCCACTTTACCATAAAATCATTTTATTTGCTCTGTAGAGCGTATTAATAGGGTATTTTATTTTTTATGTGGGTGACCCGTTTGTATCTTTGTATTTTAATGGTTTGCCAATCATGTACATTAGAAGAAAGAAAAACACATCTGGAAGTATAAGCGAAGCGGTGCTTGTGCTCTTCAAGTACCACTATCCATACGTCTTTGCGAGGGAGTGCAACGACAGAAGCAATCTGTTTGATTCGAACGTCGTCTTTTTCACAAGCGGGCATCCTCACGCATTTTGAAAACTTCACCGCCCTCAAGGCGAGCGTCCACCTCGTTTGCAGAGATAAAAAGTGTAAGAATTTCATTTCTTGTTGGTGATAACACCAACAAAGGTAGATAAAGGTAGATTATGTCACCCCTTTGGGGTTATGATGATTTATTGTAAAATAAAGCTAATACTATCACACCCCTTCGGGGTTAATAATGATAATATACATTTAGGAGATAAACGGATAAGTAAGTGTGCCAATGAAGCGTCTTGAACACTTTGAGCAGCACAATAGGGTATATGATATTGTCGCGTCATTACATTTGTGTATTCTTAAAAAGAAGAAAGAGCAAAAAAAGTTGCTTTCAGAATTTAATATCCAATCTAATTTTAGGTTCAGGTGACCCATTTGGCGAAAACAGGTGACCATGCCCAATTAAGGTTGACCACAGTTATTCCTTAATTATCTTAAATGCAACAGTAGATTCACCGGCTCTGATCTGTATAAAATACAATCCGGTTTTCAAATGGTTCATTTCTAAATCAATATGCTGCTTACTCGTAAAAGAAGAAGATATTAATTTCTGGCCGAGAAGGTTTTTTATTGTGATTGAAAGATCTCTATAGCTCTTGTGCAACTCAATATGCACAGTTCCATCTGTGGGATTAGGATAGATATGAGGGGCAAGTTTTGAAATATTTGATCTTGTATCTATTCCTATATAAAGGAATCCGGCAGACGTGTCGGAACTGCAGTTATTATCAAACACAACAACTTTATAAGTTCCGCTTTGTGATGCAACTATTGTTTGGCTGTTAGCCGCAAGTAGTGAATCCTCATGAAACCATTGATAAGCTGTGCCTGTTACACTGCATTTAAGACTATCAGTGCCTGCCACGCTAACTGATGGTGTGGCGGGATAGGGGGTCACAGTAACCGTAAGGATAGAATCCAAAACCCTTTGGCAGCCGGTTGCCGTATCAGTCTCAATGATCCTGAAAGCAGTAGTGGAAAATAATTGGCCGGTTGGTAAAATTATTGTATTGGTGGTTCCATTTACAGGTATTCCAAGTAATGAACCTGTGAGGGTATCTTGCAACTGAAATGTTTTTAGGGAATCGGAATTTGTTATCTCAATAGAAGTGGAATCGTTTTCACATATATTGTTATCAGTGATAACTGTATTTGAAGGTTCACCAAATTTGTAGAGTGCAAGTACTTCGCAATCAGTTAATGCTCTATTATATACACGCGGTTCATCAATTTTTCCTTGATGTAGATAGTTGAATCCCATGTGTCCTATGTTTAATGGCTTGTTGTTGGGTATTATTGATAGGCCTGTAACATACGTACTGTCTAATCTACCATTGACATAAATTTTGACTTGAGAACCATCAAAGGTGCCGCACATATGAAACCATTCATACATGCCAAAGTTTCTCTTTCCTGCGGCTGTAGCATCAGTATAATAAAAAGTTTCCCTCATTGTGTACCACGGGGTAAAGTTGGAATCAGGTTGACGATACATCCATAACCGGTAACAGCCTGTATCATTATCAAATCCTTTTGAAATAATCATCATTAATGGCCAGTCCTTAGATTCCATATAAACCCATGCTGAAAGAGATTGCTGATTACCGGTGTTTAAAGTACTGTCATGTGGTACTGTGATCTTACTGCTTCCTCCGGTAAAATGGTATGCACTATTAGGTACACCAAATCTATCAGTAGTTAACGTGGCTCCATTTACTGTTCCGTGGTTGGTATTACCACTATTATCCAACGCATTTCCATTAAAAGGGTAATAAGCTACTAAGCCACTATCAATGTTAACCTGACCAAGAGTCGTTCTGCCCCCTCCAAAAAAGCATGTCATAGCAAGTATTATCAGCGTGGAATAATTCAGATTAGTAATAGGAAATCTCCGAGTAGTCATTGTATATCAAATTTATGGTAACAAAAATAGTGCAAGATAAAGATATTAATA
>CAZNGA010000040.1:0-28669 GCA_964572485.1 uncultured Chitinophagales bacterium | reverse complement strand
GATTTTTTGGTTCTTTTGTATCAAGACAAAAGAACATACCCGCCGCAGCCACAATACCACAGGGGATTTTAAAATACCTTTATCAGCGGGAATATTCTTTGGAAGTGGGGGATTGGCTTAATCCAGGTGCAAACAAAAAAGAAATGTAGGAATAAATACGGTAACCTTTGCAAAAAGGATGTACTTGTTTCGATGATAAAACACCTGACATCTACAGCTATAAACCGTGCTCAAATGAAAACCGGAAATCGCAGAATGCTCAGAACTTCAAACCCATGGTAAGCAGGATATTGTTTTGGGTGATCTCATTGAGGACACCCGGTGTTACCGTTGCTTCAAGATCATAAGGTGAAAAATATTCTTTTGAAGTGGTCCTTACATATGCCAGGTCAATAAAGTATTCTTTTTCCCTGATACCTGCTCCAAATGAGATACTAGTGCGCTTAAGGTCGCCGCCATCTGTTACAATGCTTGGATGAAGCGGGCTATCATAAATGGCATAACCTACCCTCAATCGATAAATATCCATCTTACCTTCAGCGCCTATTCGGATGTTAGAGACCGGTTGGTATTTTTCATCTATTGCCTCATTGATCCCTGATTCAATGATCTCTTCTTTTATATTTGCTGAGTTGAAATCAAAAAGTGCCTGCCCATAGTCAAGCCACTCATAATCAATAGAGATAAATCCGTAATTTTTTGAAAGAATAGCCAAACTTCCTATCAATTTCATAGGAGTGAGCAATTTATATTTATAGTTGCCTTCAGGTGAAGACCATTCATAAGTTCCAAAAGTGTCAAAATCGGAGATCATAAAAGAGGAATAGCTATCCTCTAAATAAAAGACCGTTGGTGTGTGTATGGCACCTCCTAAACGAACATAATCATTCACTTTGTAAATAAGTCCAAGTTTTAAATTAATGCCATATCCTTGCGTTTTCAAGTTGTTTGTAACTGAGAATGAGTAAAAATCAGGTATGGAATCATTGAAATCGATCTCTTCAAAAGTGGTTTCTTCCTGGTACTTTAAAAATGGGAGCCCAATAGTGGCGCCAATAAATAATTTCTCATTGTAGTTTGCCGCAGCGTTGAAAAACCATTCATCGATCTTGCCTCTGATATTTGATTTTTGCAATTGCTCAATGTTCCCATTTGGGATCACGCTGGAGTAATTAGTTGTATCCGTTGGAATTGGATTGATCAAATAGGTTTCATAAGCCAACCCTGCATTGAATGGATAAGCAGCCGAGAGGTCATTTGGATTGGAACCACTTGCAAGTTCAGCAAATCGATCCAGCATGGAATTTTGAGTATTGTACCCGTGAAAAAACACTTTTCTATGAAAATCATTTATCCGGTTATAACCCACTGAATAATTGATCCTTTTCCAATTGCTTCCACTTTGCTCAAAAGAACCAGCCAGGCCAAAATTGCTGAAGTTAAAGCTGTAACGAAATTCCTTATCCTTTGTGTCAAGGAAATTTGATTTATTCCAAACATTGAAAAGAGCTGGAGTTAACACCAATTCAGAAGACCTGTAGATGCCAATTCCTGCAGGATTTATAGTTGCAGAGGTCAAGTCACCACCTAGCGCACCAAATGCCCCGGCAACTCCCATGCCTCTTGCTGTACCTCCGAAATTAGTAATGCTGTACCTAAGTGCATCTATATCTGTCTGTGAAAATCCATTAAATGCGATCAGGATAAATACACTGAAAATTATTCTCTTCATAATAGATGATGTTAGAATTGTGATTTATCTACGTCCACTGCTTCTTCCTGATGATGATCTTCCGCCACTACTTGATCCTCCTGAACTTGATCTGCTGCCACTGCTGGACCTTGTAGATGAACTTGATCTACTGCCACTGCTAGACCTAATTGTTTGCCTTGTTGCAGGCCTTGTCGCAGGCCTTGTTGCAGGCCTTGTCGCAGGCCTTGTTGCAGGTCTGGTTGCAGGCCTTGTCGCAGGTCTGGTTGCAGGCCTTGTCGCAGGCCTTGTCGCAGGTCTTGTTGCAGGTCTTGTTGCAGGTTTTGAATAATAATTACCGCTTCCCTGATTGTTGGAATAATTTCCGGAACCGCTTTGGTAAGTCGTACTCCCTTGTGTAGTCCCGGTATTACTATTCATTGGTTTGGCACTGCTTGATCCTGATTGCGTACCGGAACTTGTAGTTCCTGCATTGCCTGTTGTTTTCGGTTTGATATATCTATTATTCTTACCGGTTATAGAATTATGCATTGCAGCTTTGGATCCGCCATAATAATTTGTGGTCTTCGCAGAGTAACTTTTTTGAGTAGTATTTGTCCCTTTAGTATAAGTGGCTTTGGTATTATTATTCTGATAAGCAGTTTTACTGGTGGACGCATACTTTTTATTATTTTGAAAAACAGATACCTTTTCGATCTTATTTATTGAAGCTGTAGCATTCCCACTTTGAGCAGTCGTTTTATTTGGCGCTTTGTTTTTATTAGCATATAGGCTACCAGGAACGGTTTTATTTTCAGAACCATTTCCCATTTTGGTTTGACCTGATGTGCCACTTGCCAAATTGTTACTACTATTATATTGTCTGCCTTTCTTTGACTTAGAATTACTGCTTATGCTTCCACGATGGCCATAATAGTTATTCCCATTGTTATTGTAAGAGTATAATCCATTACCATTATCCCAGTAGCCATCCCTATAGCCATCATTATAACCATGCCAGTAATTATTACCATAACCATAGCCATTCCAATAATTTCCACAATGATTGCCCCATCCTCCATAGTAAGGCCTGTAATAACTGTAACCATAGTATCCACCCCATCCATATCCTACACTCCATCCTGAATAACTCCATGGGCTGTAATATATGCTCATTCCATAGGAATATGGGGAGTAATCATACCAATAGAGATCCCAGTAGGCAGGGCTATAGTAACTGAACCCATAATAAGGGCGGTGGAATCTTCTGAATCTTGAAGAGTAGAAATAATCATAATCATCATAATACCCATAATCATCACCATTATAGTAGTAGTTATTGGTGATATAATCTCCATCACTGTTTTTGTAAGATTCAGTTGAATAATCCGTAAACTCATTTGAATCTGAGTTTGACTCAGCATTTTGCTTAAAGGCAGAATTATCAACAAACCTTGAATTATCTCCATCTCCTGCGGAATAATACAGGTCATCATAATTTTGAGCAAATGATGCTGATGCGGCTACAACTAGTAATACAATTAATAGAGCTGTGTTTTTTAATAGAGTTTTCATGATGTTTCTCCCTTTATTTATATATGATATTGTATTTAGCAAAACGTATTAATTGTTATCTTTGTTATGTTCGATTTATATTGATACAAATATCATTCCAACTTTTAAATAATGGCAAAAAATATTACAAATAGGAGTAAAGATTATTCTCAATGGTATAATGATCTAGTCATTCATGCCGGGCTTGCTGATTATTCAGATGTGAGAGGCTGTATGGTCATTAAGCCTTATGGGTATGCAATCTGGGAGAAAATGCAACGGATCTTAGACGATATGTTTAAGGAAACAGGCCATGTAAATGCCTATTTTCCTTTGTTTATTCCAAAGAGTTTTTTAAGTAAAGAAGCAGCACATGTTGAGGGATTTGCAAAGGAATGTGCCGTTGTCACGCATTACCGTCTAATAAATGACCCGGAGGGCAAAGGGGTTATCGTAGATCCTGAAGCCAAGCTGGAGGAAGAACTTATTGTTCGTCCTACATCTGAAACCATAATATGGAATAGCTTCAAGAATTGGATCCAATCTTATAGAGACCTTCCAATTTTGATCAATCAATGGGCAAATATTGTACGATGGGAAATGCGGACTCGTCTCTTTTTAAGGACAACTGAATTTTTATGGCAGGAAGGTCATACAGCACATTCTACAGAAACAGAAGCCATTGAAGAGACAATGAAGATACTGGATATTTATGCAACTTTTGCTGAAGAGAAATTAGCAGTTCCCGTGTTGAAGGGTATAAAATCTGAAACGGAGCGATTTGCCGGAGCTGTAGATACTTTTTGCATTGAAGGATTGATGCAGGATGGTAAATCATTGCAAATGGGAACCTCCCATTTTTTAGGTCAGAATTTCGCAAAAGCTTTTGATGTTAAATACCTGGATAAGAATGAGTCCCAGGAATACGTTTGGGCTACTTCATGGGGGGTGTCAACAAGATTGATAGGGGCACTTATCATGGCCCACTCAGATGATGATGGCCTCATCTTGCCACCCGAACTTGCCCCAATTCAGGTTGTGATCGTACCTATTAACGCCAACGATGAAGATGGTCCGAAAATTAATGAAAAAGCCATCCAGATAAAAAAAGAGTTGGAAGATAAAGGGATTTCTGTAAAATATGATGATGATGATAAGCACAAACCGGGCTGGAAATTTGCTGAATATGAAATGAAGGGGATTCCAATTAGGATTGTAATTGGCCCAAGAGATGTAGCTAATGAATCCGTAGAGGTTGCCAGAAGGGACACAAAAGAAAAGAGTACTCTTAAGATGCTGAACATCGGAACAAAAATAGAGAACCTGTTGTTAGAGATACAAAAGAACATTTTCCAAAAAGCGGTGGATCATCGAGAGGAATTTACGACACAGGCTGATCATTTTGAAGAATTTAAGAAACTTTTAAAAGAGAAGCCCGGATTTATCTCAGCCCATTGGGATGGTACAAGTGCAACAGAAGAAAAGATAAAAAGCGAGACCAAAGCTACCATTAGATGTATCCCGTTAAATGATAAACAAAAACCCGGTAAATGCGTATATACGGGTAATCCTTCAAAGCAAAGAGTGATTTTTGCTAAAGCTTATTGAAATTTAACCAATGGAAGATACAAAAACGGGCAGGGAATTGATATTGGGTGCACTGCAAGAAAAGGCCGTTACGAAACAGCATGTATACAGAGTTACTTCCGAGGCTTTTCAACTCTTCAAGTCTGAACTCCGCAAGATCCAGCAGGATATTAAGAAGGAGGTGGCGCAAATAGATAAACGCATTGAGGTCTCTTATACTGATAAGGGAAGCTTTGAGACCGAGATCAGATTCTCGGGTGATATACTCATTTTCAATATGCATTCAAATGTTTTCACTTTTGACAACAATCACTTCATTCAAAAGAACCAGTATGTGGAAGAAGATGCTTCAAGAGCTTATTGTGGAATGATCCAGGTATATAACTTTTTAAGTGATTCCTTCAAGTTTAACAGGGCAAAGGACGTTGGCTACATGATCGCCAGGATCTTTATCAATAAAGAGAAGCATTTCTTTGTCGAAGGAAAGCGGCAGCTTGGATTTCTTTATAATGAGTTTGATTCATCCCTGATCAGTGCTGACTACATAAAAGCCATCATTGAGTCCATCATATTATATGCGATAGATTTTGATCTACTGGTACCCCCATACGATAAGGTAAAAGAACTCACCGTTCAGCAAAAGATAGAACAATCCGGGAATGCAGCCTTAAAGACAGGTAAGCGACTGGGTTTCAGGTTTGAAGCTGACTCTGATATTATTACTTAAGGCATCGTGAAATAGTAAGTTACCCCATTAACCGTTATACTCACATTTCCGTCACAAGCCCCATTTCCATAATCAATAGTTCTTGTTGCCAGTCCGCTAGGTGTGATATCAAGAGTACCGCTGACAATATGTTTACAACAGATCTCTTTTCTCAGTGCGGAAGTAATATCCACAGTAAATGCTAACCCATTTCTGTTGATGCCATTTGCTGAGCCAGTGATCAAATAAACATCATCACAGATACCTGCTATCCCATGTGTAAAAAAAGATGTGCTTTGACCTGCTATCCATTCATTGGTCCTTGACGATTGCCATGTTATAATGTCACCAGATGGGGTAGTGATCTTCGCGCTGTCAACTTCTACGGTAAATGTTAAATTACTATCAATATTATAGCCATTGTTGGTAATCGTTTTATGCCCTTCTACTTTGTATCCATTAACATAGTAATTATCAGGAGTAACATTTACAATAGTCCCATTATCCTTGTATTTAGCATTGAGTGTAACAATTATACTCCCACTTCTATACCTTCCATCTACTGTGCTTGTACATCCGGTAGCAAAATCTATGGTAATCGTTTTTGGAAACGTGGTATCAGGCCAGGCAGGTACAATAGTCACTGTAGGGCAGCCCCCATTTATACTTGTATATGAACGTTTCCCTGTGGCACTATCACTTTTCAGTGCATCGTCTGTTACCTTAAACACGTCTGCAAACATATTTTCTGCCACGCTATTATCATTTGAAGAGTTCACATCGGCAGAAACCTTTGGAGCAGGCTCGGTGTCAGCGACATCTTTTTTACATGAATTCATGGATATTGCTGATCCAAGGAGAAACAAAAGGATTACTTTTGAAAAGGTTGATAAGTGTAAGTTCATGATTTTGATTTTTAATTTTGAAATGAAGTTCACCGAATCAATTGATTTTTAGAAGCGTAAATTATGAATAAAATTAATAAATTCCAATTTACTTTCTTTCGTACACTAAAAAAGTGTAATCATATGGATTAGCGTCATCACTTTTAAGCACATCGATGGTATTTTCTACCCAGTTGTTCTTATCGATTTCAGGAAATGAAGTATCGCCCTCAAATGTTCCGTGGATCCGGGTAAGATAAATTTTATGGGCTATTGGTAATGCCAGCCGATATATCTCACCCCCACCAATGATCATAGCTTCTGTCTCGCCGTTACCTTCAGCAATGGTAAGACCTTCTTCTAATGAATGAACCACTATGCATCCCTCCTTATGGTATCCATTTTGTCTTGTGATGATAATATTGGTCCTTCCGGGTAAAGGTTTATTCATTGCTTCAAAATTCTTTCTCCCCATAATGATATGATGGTCTAATGTGACTTTTTTAAAGTACATGAGATCAGCCGGCATATGCCAGATCATCTGGTTGTCTTTACCGATGATGTTATTCTCTGATGCTGCAACAATGAGTGAAATAATCATTTAGTGGTATTTGAAGCAAATGTTATTTTTAGATAGCATTGTAAAACTCTATACGGATACCTGCGCTTTTATATGTGGTTGAGGATCATAATTGACTAACTCAAAATCCTCATATGTAAAACCAAAAATATCTTTTATCTCCGGATTGATCCTCATTTGAGGAATTTGACCCGGATTTCTGCTTAATTGAAGGTTGGCTTGTTCCAAATGGTTCATATAAAGATGGGCATCCCCAAAAGTGTGTACAAATTCTCCTACCTCAAGATCACACACTTGAGCCACCATTAAGGTAAGTAAAGAATAGGATGCAATATTAAATGGTACGCCAAGAAAAAGATCAGCACTTCGTTGATAGAGCTGGCACGATAATTTTCCATCAGAAACATAAAATTGGAATAGGCAATGGCAGGGAGGAAGAGCCATCTTATTGACATCAGCAACATTCCATGCACTAACAATGAGTCTTCTTGAATCAGGGTTACTTTTTATTTTCTCAATGAGTTGGCTGATCTGATCAATATGGCCGCCATTGTGTGTTGGCCAGGAGCGCCATTGATACCCATACACCGGACCTAGATCTCCGGTATCATCAGCCCATTCATCCCAGATGCTTACATTATGTTCATTTAAATATTGCACATTGGTGTCTCCTTTCAGGAACCATAGAAGTTCATGAATGATGGAGCGGGTATGCAATTTTTTTGTTGTCAGTAGCGGAAATCCCTCACTTAGATCAAAGCGCATTTGAGCACCAAAAATGCTGATGGTCCCTGTTCCTGTTCGATCGTCCTTTTTTGAACCATGATGAGTCACATGCTTCAACAGGTCTAAATATTGCTGCACTTGGAAGAAATTTTAAGGGTTACAAAGAATGGGATAAAGATAATAAATTACTGGCTACTTCAATTTTCTACGTTTAATTTCTTGTTCCAATAAAGTAAGTTCTCTTGACATCTGACCAACAACAGAGGTGTTCTCTCTTGCCCTTCTGATCAGGAATGGTATCAACTCACGCACCGGGCCATATGGGATATATTTACATATCGTAAAGCCGAAATTCGCCAGATTATATGAAATGTTATCACTCATACCATACAATTGTGAGAATAGGATATGGTGATGATCTTTTCTGAGCCCTTTCTCTTCAATAAGTTCAGCGACGCGATAAGAACTTTTTTCATTATGTGTGGCTGCATTGAAAGAAATATGGGCAACGTTTGATATGCAGAAATCGATGGCGAGATCATAGTCCCTATCAGTTGCCATCTTGTCGGGTTGAATAGGGGATGGGTATCCATTTGCTTTAGCTCTTGCTCTCTCCTTTTCCATATAAGCACCTCTGACCAATTTAATGCCTAATAGATAATGATTCGCTCTAGCTTTTTCATAGGACCTTTTCAGATAATCAAGTCGGTCAGTTCTATACAGCTGGATCGTATTTTGCACTACAACTTGCTCCTTATTGAATTTCATCATCATCTCATCTACCAATTCATCAATGGGATCCTGGATCCATGATTCTTCAGCATCAATATTAATAATGATATTCTGTTCTGAAGCTACCTGGCAGATCTCATTTAGCCGCTGCTTAACAAGTTCAAATTCCTCCTTTTCTTCAGGGGAAAGTGAGTTTTGTGATTGAATTTTTTCCAGTAATTCAAATCTTACCAGACCCGTAAATTTAATGGCGATCAATGGGATGGAAGAATTTACCGTTGCAAGGGAAATGATCTTCAATATCTCCTCTTTGGTATTGTCAAAATCAATATTGGTCTTTTTTGCTTCAACAGCATATCCCACCATAGATCCGATATTGAATGTATTTAGTTTCTTAAAGGTATTGTCGGCCTCATCCAAAGATTCTCCCCCGCAAAATTGCTTGAAAACTGTAGCTTTTAATAGAGGAGTTATTGGTAACCGAAGTTTGAAAGCCAGAAGGGCAAGACTATTATTTATAGCCACAACCAGGTTGTTATTCATGATCCGAAAAAGCCAATAAGATCTTGTTAGCTCTTTATCCGATTTATAGGAAAAGCCTATTTCAGTATTGTCAAAATCCAGGTTTATATCTTGCTCAACCATGCCTCATTAATTGACGCAAAGATAATTAATGAGCAGGTTATATTTTAATTTGTGAAAAAGAAAGAAGAAAGGAAGAAAAGAAGAAAGGAAAGGTTATTTGCCTAAAGTAGATAAATTTCCTTGTGTCATGTTGGCCGGCATCACATTTACACCAATACCAACAGCATCAACAGTTGCAATGGCATTATTTTTAGCAAAGAAAAAGAGAGAGGCAGATCTCGCCCCCGTCACTCTACCAAAGTACTGAGTCCATTTTTTCCCATTCGCGTGGTAGTGAACTCCCGGGGTTACATCAGTGGTAGTTCTCACATCCTCTCCTTCAAATTTTATTTCAAGGCCTACAGAGTTAATATCTGCATTGTTTGACTTAAGGCTATATCTGATATTATAAATTTCAGTAGGATTCAGCTTCACCTTTTGCAAAAGCCCTTTTTTCTCATTGGATTTATTATAGATTTCTACAGATAAGTTGCCATCAATAGGATGGGTATCCTGAATCGTAAGGGTGGCTCCTGTATTTTCCCATCCAACCGGCGTTTTACTTCTCCATTTTTCAAAACTTGGATTCTTGAGTAGAAGTGGCCCGGATTTTCTTATAGTTGATAACTCGCTAAGGTCAAAGATGAAAAATGACGCAAGCATTAAGCCGAAAATCCCAAATATTGAGAATATAATAACGGTCCTTCTACTGGTCGAGACTGTTGGTTGCGTATTTGGTTTAAGAACCATATTGGGTTTCATGGTTAAATAATTTCCAATCGATCAAAGTATCACCTTCAATCAAAAATATAAAAATTAAAATCTTTTGTCAACTATAAAAGTCTTTTTTTTGACTTTTAGTAACAATTATGTGCTATTATCTGGTTAGATATACGAATTAAAAAAAACTAGGTTACATTAAACAGGTGGTATTAATTATTGCTATCAATTTTCTTTAAAGTCCTATAGATAGTGGCTTTGCCGATATTTAGTTTTTCGGCGACCAAATCAATATTATTCTGGAACTTTTCAAGATATTGAGTAATGATCTTGAGCTTATAATCCTCTAATGTAAAATCCGCCTCTTCAAATATAATATTTTCATCATCATTTAGCATCAATTCCTGAGGACTAATTGTATTATTATTTGAAAGTAAAGCAGCCCTTTCTATAACAGATTTTAACTCCCTGATATTTCCTGGCCAGGAGTAATTAAGTAATGTATTGGCTGATTCTTTTGAAATGCTCATTTCTTCCATCTTATTTTTTTTGGTAAAATCAGTCAGGAATGTGGATGAAAGTAAAAGTACATCATCTTTTCTTTGGGAAAGTGGTGGGATATCTATTAAAAAACCCTGAAGGCGGTAATATAATTCTTCACGAAAGTTTCCGTTCTTTACTTCATGTTTAAGATCTCTGTTCGTAGCCGCAATGATCCTGATATCAAGATTGATAGAAGTATTTGAGCCAACTCTTATCAATTGCTTATCCTCAATGATCCTCAGAATTTTGGCTTGTAAGTCCGGTTCCATCTCCCCAATTTCATCAAGAAAAAGAGTGCCACCATTCGCTTCTTCGAATTTCCCGATCCTACGGGCAATAGCTCCGGTAAAAGCACCTTTTTCATGACCAAATAGCTCACTTTCAATAAGGTCTTTTGGTATAGCAGCCATGTTTACAGGCACGAAATTTTTCTTTTTGCGGGGAGAATTGTAATGAATAGCTTTAGCTGCTAACTCTTTTCCGGTACCACTTTTACCGGTCAATAAGACTAAAATATCACTTTTTTCAGCTTTCTCGATCAGCTTGAGGACCTTTAAGATTTGAGGGCTTTCCCCAATTATCTTATCATATTTGTTTCTGTCAAGTAGTGCTGATTTAAGATAATCGACTTGTTTCTTAAGATGAACATTTGTTGAGAGGTTCTTAATCGTATTTTCTATCTCCGGCAAGCAGTTCTCGTTTTTTATTATGTAATTATCAGCCCCAGCTTTATAACATTTTACAACAACTTCAATGTCTGTTTGGCCGGAGACAATAATCGTTTTAGGATCTTTACTGCCTGCCTTAATTTTTTTTATAAGGTCAAGACCGTTGATGTCTGGAAGGTTGTAATCAATAATAATGATATCGAAGGTTCTTTTGAGCTGAAAAAATTCTTTTCCCTGAGCGCATTGTGAGATAGAATAGATGGGATTCTTATCCAAAGTGTTTTTTAATAATTTGGAGAATACGGGGTCGTCTTCTACAATACAAATATTGATCGCTTGAGATTGATGACCTTGTGAGGAAGCATAAAGAGTATTCTCGAAACCAGCCATGTTATGTTGTTTGGTTTACTTTGATCAGGCGTTTCATTTGGGTTTCAAATCTACTAAAGGATTTCTTCATTTCAGTAAATTTCACATGCACATTATCAATATTCTTATTTGATAGTTCATTATGTATGTTGCTGGCAAAGTTAGCTATTTTACTAATACCCATTGCTGCTGAAGTTCCTTTTATTCTGTGGAGTTTTTCTGCAGCTTCTTCAAATTGTTCTTTCCCTAAATTTTGTTCGATCTGAATAAAGAGTGTTTTTATATTTTCACGATATTCCAACAGTAATTCATGGAAATTATTTCCAAATAGTCCTTGCAAATAGGACAAGGTAGCTTGATTGAACATAGAGTCCTTTGCTAATGAAGAAGCACTCAGCTTTGGTGATGGTTTTCTCGTTGCGGCTATGGTTTCCGTACTCTTTTTTAAATATTTCTCAAGAGATCTATATAGGGTTTTGTACCTTATAGGCTTAGTCAGGTACTCATTCACACCGAGGTTTGAAAAGTCATTTTTGCTTTCCTCAAGCGCATTTGCACTTAGGATAAGAACAGGAGGAAGATGCTTTTTTTTGTTCTTTTTCATTTCTAACAGAAGTGTTTTACCACTTTTCCCGGGCATATGAATATCCATAATTATAAGATCATATGTCCCCTTTTTGGATCTCTTCAATCCCTCATCGCCATCATTTGCTAGATTTGCATCAATACCCATTTTTGTTAACATCTTCCCAATTACTTTCTGGTTAATGGGATCATCTTCAACAAATAAGATCTTACCAGATAGTTTATGGTAGGATTTTTGTGTGGAGGGCAATTCTATTTTTGTTTCTATTTCCTGGGCCGGAATAACATCTATATAAAACCAAAACTTGCTTCCTTTTCCAACTACGCTGGTCAATCCAATATCACCTCCCATCTTATTTACGATACCTCTGCAGATAGCTAGCCCAAGGCCGGTACCTTTGTGTTTTTTAGATAATGAAGCATCAAGTTGTGAAAAAGAATCAAAGAGCTTTTCTTTATCTTTCGCCGCAATCCCAATACCGGTATCAATTACTTCAAAGCCAAGACGCATCTTGCCATTATGTGGCTTCGAGTTGACCTTGATCAATACGGATCCTTTATTAGTAAATTTAATAGCATTATCTACCAGGTTATTCAATATCTGCTGTAACCTGATTTCATCCACCAGAACTTTTTTAGGAACATTCCGTGAGATCTTACAACTCAATGAGATCTTCTTTTTTTCTGCTTCAGACTTATATCTGTCCTGCAATTGTTCAAATAAGGACTGAATACCTGTAGGGGATAGATTCAACTTTACTTTACCTGATTCAATTGATGAAAAGCTCAGGACATCATTGATGAGGGTAAGCAATGTATTTGCTGAATCATTAATGGAATCTGCAAACTCACGTTGTTCGATATTCATGCTTGTGTCAGAAAGGAGATCGATCATACCAATGATGCCATTCATTGGTGTCCTGAGTTCATGGCTCATATTAGCGCAAAAGGTAGTTTTCTCCATTGCAGATTCTTCTGCAAGACTTTTGGCATTAAGCAATTCGCGTTCAGCTTTTTTTCTTTCAGTAATATCTCTAACAATTCCTTCTATGCCAATAATTTCTCCGCTTTCATTTTTTACATATTTAGAATTAGCGGAAACGGTAATAATAGATCCGTCCTTTTTAAGTAATTCAGTTTCAAAGCTGGTGATAATACCCTTTTTCCCTAAAGTCTCTATCAACCGAATACGATCATCCGGATTGACATAAAATTCGAGGATATCATGGCCGATCATTTCATTTTGCTTATAACCTATCATCTCATATACTGAAGGGCTTATTATTTCAAATACGCCATTAATGTCAGTTCTATAATATACATCAAGGATGGATTCAAAGATAGACCTGAATTTTTCCTCGCTTTTCCTTAACTTATTCTCAGCTTCAATGATGTCTGTAATATCGTAAGCCATTCCTCTAACTATTGGTCTCTTAATACCCTCAGTTCGTAGAGAGTTATTGAATTTTAGAAATTTCCTTTTCCCATTTTTGGTGAGTACCTGCATAATTCCTGACGCTTGCCCATTATTCTTTAATTCGGAAAGATATGCTGAAAATTCAGATTTAAATTTAGGTACGACTAGCTCTCTAATACTCTTACCAATTAATTCCTTTTTTGGATAGCGCAAGATTTTTGAGAAGGATGGATTAATTGTTAGTATTTTACCTCTCAGGTCGTGGGTGCAGATCAGATCTTTGTTGTTCTCAACAAGATCCCTGTATCTTGTCTCACTCTCTTTCAACTCTTCATTCATCTTTTTCTGATCAGTAATATCATACCCAACCCCTATTATATGACCTTCTGGCCCTTTAGAATCATGCCACTGAATCCAACGAAGATCACCATTCTTCTTCTTCAATAGATTGGTATGCGGCCGGTTACTCATAGCTTGCTTTCCCTGTGCCCAAAGTGCCAGCTGCCTTTTTTCTCTGGCACGCTCTTTGACATTATCACTAGTTTTGTGCCACCAGCCATCACCTATCAATTCAGATTGTTCAAAACCCAGTACTTTTTTAACGGAGGGGCTGACATAAATGATCTCGCCTTTCGTGTTTCCTACAAGAAGTAAGTTGCCTACCTTGTTTAACACGTTGTCAGATAATTTCAATGCCTCTTCGGTGAGTTTCCATTCCGTGATGTCCTCTCCAATTCCGGTCATGCCTATTATACTGCCATTCTCATCTTTAAGGATTGAGGCGCTCCACTTAATATTGCAAATATTGTTGCTCTTGGTCAGGATTTGGGTCTCATATGTTTTACTGAGCTTTTCTTTGCCACCTGTTACCATTAAATATCTCGTGTGGCTTGCTGTTCGGGCATTTTCCGGTGAGAATATAGAAAACCAGCTTTTGTTAATGACTTGATGTCTTTTCCAACCAGTTAACTGCAAAGTAAAGTCATTGATAAAGTTAATATTTCCCTTGGTATCAAGGCTTATAGCCACTAATTCCACATTTTCAAGATACTGACGGAATATTCTCTCAGATTCTTTTAGCGCTTCTTGCTTTCTTCTATATTCTTCAGTTTGCTGCCTTTCAAGGGTTCCTGCAATCTGTGAAGAGATGAATTCTAAAAGTTCAACAGTACTTTTAGAGTAAGCATTGCGATCATTGTAGGATTGAACAGCTATGATACCGATAATTTTACCTTCGCTCTTCAGAGGTACTCCTAACCAGACCAATGGTAAAGGGCCATATTTATTTATAAGTCCTTTTCTGGTGAATTTCCTGATAGTATCATCAGTCGCAAATAAGGTCTTTCCTGATTTGATGACATATTCAGAAAGCCCTTTCCCTAATTTCCGGGAAGGGGGTATGAATCCTGATTCCAAATAATTTTCGTCAATATAATATGGGAAATTCAAATAATTACTTGCTTCATCATAGAGTGCAATGTAAAAGTTCTTTGCTTCAAGGAAGGAGCTCAACTTAATGTGGATGAATTGAGATAACAATTCAATATCCATTTTCTTATTAGCCTGATGAGCGATCTCATAGGCCACCTCTTTAATTCGGTTTGCGTTTGTAACTTTTGTAATATCTACAATCTGGCCTATCAAATGGATGGGCTTACCCTTATCATCATTTTCAGTAGTAACAGATAAGATGGCATACATGGTGGTGCCATCCTTTTTGATGTACCTTTTTTCCATCTGATAATGGCGTATTTTTCCATTCGTAATTCTATCGAATAATTTCTGATTTTCCTCAAGATCATCAGGGTGAGTAATATCAGAGAATTTCATTTTGAATAGCTCTTCTTTGGAATATCCAACTGCTTTGCAGAAAGCTTGATTTACCCTCATGAAGTCCCCTTCAAGGGTAGTAATGGCCATCCCAATAGTTGCCAAATTAAATATCTGGCTAAACTTCTCTTCACCTTTGTTTATTTGAGTTGCTGTAGACCTCAAGCCAGACAATTTAGAATTCAAATCCTTAATTTTTTTCTTAAGTAATTTGTTCTCATCTAAAAGAGATGATCCTGATTTTTTCTGAGATGCCATCGTATGATCGGGTTCGCAGGATAATTGTTTGATTAAGCAATCATTAAGATATTAAAATATTGTTGAATGACAAAGGAAAAATGGGTAAAAGTTCGCTATTCTTCCATTGGTTTGTCGAGCTGGTATACGTCATATTTACCCCCTTCCTCTCCTTCGGTAATTTTCATAACGTCTTTATCTATCTTTTTGAATTCTTTAGCGGAATCATTATAAGTATTTACCGTGGTTGTAATATTTTTCCCAAGTTTACCCATGTATTCTTGATATGCATTTAAATGGCGACCAAGATTTGCGACTTGCTTTTGAATCTCCCGGGCAGATTCTTCTATCTGCATGGATTTCAATGCATGTAGTATTGTTTGCAGGTATGCATAAAAGGTCATCGGTGAAACGAGGACAACATTTTTGCTATGGGCATATTTGATGAAATCCTGTGTATTCACATCCAGGACGCCTCTTTTTTGAGCAAGTAAGTTGTAAAATATACCGTCAGCGGGGATGAACATCAACGCAAAATCAGTGGTGTTTTCATTTTGCTGAACATATTTACTGGTCTCATCGATCCTTTTCTTTAGATCACTTTTAAAAGCAGATTCTAATTTTTCGCGAACCTCCTTATTGCTTTCTTGCATGATCCTGTTGTAATTCTCTAATGAGAATTTTGCATCCACCGGTATGATCTTATCCTTCACAATAATAATGGCATCTACGATCTCACCACTACTGAACTTGTACTGCATCTTGAAATTCGCCGGAGGCAAAATATTTGATAATAAATTTTCGAGAAAATACTCACCAACAACTCCTCTTTGTTTGGGATTCTTCAAAATATTCTCCAGACTCTGCATCTGTTCAGCAAAGCCAAGAACTTGTTTATTCGTTCCTTCGATCTTAGAGAGCTTTTCGGTCACTTCGCTTATGATCTTTGCACTTTGTTCAAATTGCTTTTGTATACTGCTATTTGATGCCCGCTGATGGGAAGTTATCTGTTCTGTGATCTTGTCTAGCTTCTCCTGTATCTCATGCCTGTTCTTTCCTCCGGAATCCTGAACCTCTTTTCTCAGATTTTCAATATACTCGAGCATGAGTTTCTGGCTGTTATCGTCAGTCTTATCAGGGGTATTGCGTTTCAATAAATAGACGATATAACCGAATGCGATTACCATAAAGATTGCCAGTACGATCAAGGTGGTTTCCATAATATGATCAGTTATACTACGAAAATACTACTATTTTTTTCAAAAGAATGATTCAAAAGGAAGTAATCATGGAGCCAATATATTTTGGTGGATGACCATTAGCAATGCCTATTATTTATTTTTCAAACGGCTCAGGCCGGCTTTTGCTTTTTGGTTGATACTATTCTTATATTCATGGTCTTTCATGCTAATACATAGATTGTAATAATATCTTGCTTTTTCAGTCTCTGCTTTTTCTTCATAGATAATGCCTAATTGCAAAGCTGAGTTGGCTGCATAGTAATAGGGATATTCCTTCCCATTTTTAACGGTAGCGAGGTAATACCCTATTGCCTTTTCTTTTTTCTCCCATTGATGATATATTCTACCTGCACGGTAGGTGAATTCTAGTTTATCTCTTAAATTATCAAAATCATCGACCGATAGGCCAGATAAACTCTTTAAGGCTTCTTTGTAATATCCCCCGTCGCACAGAAGTCTTGACTTTAGAAGGTGAGTATTGGGGGGGGCTCGTTTTATTGCCTCATTGTAAGCATGGTTATCAGCATCCACAATGATTTCCCCTGAATTCTTACAGATGAGCATATACTTTTTATATTGCATCAGATCATCATCAAGAAGACTCCCCCATGCTAATTTTTGATAGGTATCCTTGATGTAATTCTGCCCACGGAAATTATCCAAATACTTGAAAAAATGATCACTTGCATCATTATCTAGACGCCTCAATTTTGCCAAACCCAGCATGTAATCCAGGTATGGGAATTGAAAGTATCCCTCACCTGAGGGTCTGGTCGATAATATGGTAATGGCCTTGTCATTGTGGCCTGTTTTCATCGCTATGTTTGCTGCAACGAATATATTAAGCAGGTTATCCGTTGTCGATATCCTCTCAGATTGGATGACCTCCCAAGCATCCGTTTCATTATTTTCCAGATAAAGAGTAAGAAAAGTATAGAGAATCAAAGTTTCATCCTTAAAGATAAATGGATTCGTTCTTGCATAGGTTACGATCTCTACAAGTTCATCCATTCCCTGCTTTACGGTGCCTTCCAATCCAATGATATCAAATATCCATTTATACTTTTCGGGAAGGGTGCCAATGAGAGAATGAAGAAGTCCGAGCCCTTTTTTATTGGCAATAAATTCTGGAAAATTCACCTGATTCTCCTCCAATAATTTGAAAGCCTTCCTTATCTCCCATGCGGCAGTGACATATTCTTCAAATTTTAGTCTTGCAAATGCCCATTGCAAGTGTACTTCGGCCTGGGAATAAAGATAATAGGGAGATTCCTTTGGGCCTTGTTTGATCCTTTTAAGCCGTTCCTCTTTATTGGATTTTAACACCCCAAATTCTTCATCATTCTCATTGACAAAGATGGTAATGAAATCAATGTAGTTTTCTACGAAATAAGGGATCAGGTTCTCGGGGTGCTTATTCTTTTCATTTTGGAGTATTTCATATCCGTTGTCAAACCTTAATTTTAGGATCTCATTATATGCTTTCTGGCATTCAGGATTGAAGTCAAACTCATATGCGGAGGCCGCCACAGGATTCAGTGAGAAAATTGCAATTATAAGTAATGATCTTATCATTTATTCATAAAGTAAAATTGGCGGAACACTATTATAGAGCTCTCCAAATCCGGATTTGGGATTCAAGGATAAAACGACTGTAAAGATATTATAAAATGAGGAATGACTATCTCTTTTTTAGCAGCTCATTTATTTCTTTTAAATATTCTAATTCCTTCGTAATAGTCTTTAGCTCTTTTTTACATTTTTCCAATTCACCGGCCATTCTAATTTCATCATCATTTTCAATATTACCGGTAATTACCGCATATTCATTGTCATAATATTGGAAAAAGTTATATTCCAAAACACAGGAAAGTTTTAAAAGCTGTTCGGTGTTAATGGATTTTCTTTTGAAAATACCATATATATTTTGCTTTGAAGTGTTGCTCATCCTTGCCAACTCGGTAACCCCTATCCTTGTTTCTTTTGCCCTTTCCTGTATTTTCTTACCAATATGAACAGCCATAATGCAAAGATTATAAAGAGGTAATTGACTATTTATATTTCTATATACTTTAAAACTATACATATAGTAAAGATTTACTTGCCTTTTATTAATATATTTCTTTAATTTGTAATAAAAATACCTGTCATGAAAACAAAATTATCAATAACATTTGCGATAATACTTCTTGTATTAAAATTAAGCGCCCAACAAGATAAATCCTGCGCTCTGTCAAATAATTTTCTTGGTGTTGACAATCTGACTATAGATGGCGGCGTTGACCCGCCGGATACCGTATGGCTAAATGAGGATTATATTAATGCTATGCAAAAAATGGAAGATTCAATTGTCAGCTGGCTTGACACAAACTCCGATTCAATAGAAGAATATGAAGTTATTACAATTCCTGTTGTCGTTCATGTAGTGTATAATTCTGACTCAGAAAATATTTCATATGGACAGGTTATGACCCAAATCACTGCCCTAAACAGAGATTACAGAAGAAGCAATCCTGACACCATAAATACACCTTCCTGGTTTAATAACAGAGCTAAAGACACCAGGATTCAATTTTGTCTTGCTAATCGTGATCCTTTAGGAAATCCTACCAATGGGATCACAAGAACCTATACGGAAAATACTGAATTCATTTGGTCATCTAAGGAAGTTCATTATTCAAACCAAGGAGGAAAAGATGGCTGGCCTACAGACAGGTACCTTAATCTTTGGGTATGTGACCTGCGGGATTAATTATATACATCATCTATTGGCGGTTACGCACAATTTCCCTGGGTTGATAAACTAAAAACTGATGGTGTTGTTATCAATTATAAAGCTTTCGGAACGTCTGGAACAGCAAAATATCCATATAATAAAGGAAGAATTGCTACCCATGAGGTCGGACATTGGTTAAACCTCTATCATATTTGGGCAAGCCCCCTTATGAGCCAAGTCACAATGGGTGCAGACGTTTATTTATGTGAAGGCGCTAATCAACCCGGGTATTGTGGAGCAGATGATTGTGTTGACGATACGCCATTGCAGGATATTTTTTCGTTTGAGCAATGGTGTGATACACTAGACGCCTGCGTGGCCGGATCCGGAGCTGCAATGACTATGAACTATATGGGATATGGTAAAGATTCATGTAAGAATATATTTACAAAAGGCCAGGCATTGCGCATGAGGGCAGCGCTTGAGATTGCCCGCCCGGGGATATTAAATAATTGTTATTGTAATGAGCCGACATATGATATAAGTGGCATTACCATAACAAATGATACAACCTGGGATTCAGACTTGACAATAATTGGCAGAGTTATCGTTGCACCAGGCGCAACACTTACTATCAACAATGGGGCGCGCTTGCAGTTTGCCGATACAAAACGAACTGGCATCAATACAGGAATGCATATAAAGGCAGGCGCTAAATTAGTAGTTGATAATGCCACATTAACGGTTTTATCATGTGACAGAATGTGGGACGGTATCAATGTAAGCGGAGATCATGATAAAGATCAAGTACCCGTATTCAATAATCAGGACCATGGTTTAGTTGAACTTAGAAATAATGCCGTAATTGAACATGCTCGTGTAGGAGTTGCTCTGAAATATCCAGTAATCATTAGCCAGGCCCCTGTTAACAGGCATGGCGGAATTATTAGGGCAACAAACTGTATTTTTAGGAATAACAGGATCAGTATTGATTTTGGTGATTATATTAAATTCCTGAGTAAGAGCCAAATAATAAACTGTACCTTTGAGTGTACAGATGTTATGAGAGACCGTTGGACTTACCCAAATGAAGGCCCTTTGGCATTTATCCGTCTCAACAGTATTAATGGGGCAAAATTCTATGGAAGCTCATTTATGAATACAAGGCCTGATAAGTTTGATTACAATAAAAGAGGGATCGGGATCCGAAGTTATAATTCATATTTTATAGTGGATGCTGATACTGCAGGAGGCGGGATGGATTCTACCCTTTTTACAGGATTGTATAAAGGAATTGAAACATATTCATTGGGAGGCCCAATACCTGCTATCGTAAAGTATGCTGATTTTAAGAACAATATCAAAGGAATTGTCACAAATGGCAGCTTATATGACGAATTTATCCTCAACACCTTCCATATCCCGCCAAATGCTCAATTAATTGACCTGGGCGGAGGCCATGGCTCATACTATACCTCTTTAAGCTCAACATGGGGTATATTTACCTATAACTCCAAAAGTGTAAAAATTGCCGGTAATTCCTTTTTGGGAGATACCATTTTGGCCAGTTATAATGGAAACTATGCCATGTATGGTACGATAACAAGAAACTCAGGAATTGGGGGCGGGGCGGTGTATTTGAATGAGTATTCCACGCAGGATTTTGCCACCCAAACAGAACATAATAATCCCAACCTGATGATCAAATGCAATGACTATCAATCGTATGAGTGGAGTGCCTGGATGATCAATCCTGAGCTATCGCCATATTACCGGGACATAATAGCTGATCAGGGGAGTGGTTGTTTACCTGGAGAGACAGCAGGTAACATGTTTATTGATTTATGTAACATAGGCGAAGAAATTTGGGCATTGGTTGAATTTGATTATTTTGGTAATGGAAATCCAATTGAAACAGTTCCTGTATGTTCTAATAATAAAGTTAACTTGACGAATTGTATGAATAGTTATCCTGTAGATACGATTGCCACTTGTCCTTCGATAACTGCATGCATCTATTGCCCTCCTAAAACAACAAGCCCTTACAGCCAATCACCCGCGCTTCAAAATGCATTTGCCGCGATCATGGCCATTGCCAACCCGGTTGAAAAACAGTTTCATTTCAATAACCTGGTGAGGCAGTTGGTACTATGGGATAATGAAGGGGCCGCTATTGATGTATTGGAAGAATGGGACACATTACCCAACAAGAAAATACTGGTTGCCGCTTACCTGGACAATAAAGATTATACGGCAGCCAGGGCCGCTTTGAGCCAAATACCACAGGACAGTACAGAAGAAATTAAATTTCATCAACTCTATGATATACTGCTGGATATTGGAGAAAGCGATCGCGATATTTGGGATATAACAGAGGAGGAAAAACAAATAGTAATGGATATTGCCGGTTCTTCAACAGAAGTTTCCACAAATGCAGCATCGGTTTTGGCATTGATAGATGGTGGTATATATGACCGGGAACCGCAGAAATATCAGCAGCAGGGGGCTAAAAGAAAAGTAGTAAAATCCATTCCTGATAAAATTACTTCTCCATATTTTACCGTGTTCCCAAACCCGGTAAAGGGCCATGCTGTGATCAGATACAATTTACCGGAACATTGTCAGGATGCAAAAATTGTTGTTTATGATATAACCGGAAGGATATTAATAGCGTATGAATTAGATGGATCGAATAATGAAATAATAGTTAACACAAATGAATATAGCAATGGTATTTATATTTATTCCTTACTATTGGATCATCAACAAGTCATGAACAAGAGAATTGCCATTATTAAAGATTAACCATATTGTTTGCCTATTGCAAAATAATATAATATAAGGTTTACTATGCTTAATAGATTCCTATTTATACTTTACATGTTTTTGCTAATAGCTCTGCCGGCATTTACACAAACTTATTTCAATAAAACTTATGATTATAACAAACAATTAGAATATAGCACAAGTGTATTAGAGATAACAAATGAAGGTTATTTATTTGTTGCAAGGACATGGGATTCCTTTAGCGGAGATGGACAAATACTTATTGTAAAAGTTGATACCCTTGGTGAAATCCTGTGGCAAAAACCATATGAAAGAGTTGGATTCCAATATGATATTGCTAATATTATCAAAATATCTGAAAGCAATTATATCTTATTAAGCACGAGTTGGGATAATAATGGCAACATTAAACAAGTAGGTGATTTTTTCTTATTGAATATTGACAGCTCAGGTGATACAATTTGGACAAAAACATATGGATTATCGAATCGAAAAGAAAGAAGTAATTCAATTATTCAAACCTCTGATAACGGTTTCGCGATGGTTGGATGGTGTATGGATAGCTCCGAGTCAAACTCTCAGGTTTTTGTAGTGAAAACAGATAGTTTTGGAAATAAATTATGGATGAAAAATTATGGGGGAATTAACCATGAAGCAGGTGGATCAATTATTGAAACTCCTGATAATGGATTTTTAATTATTGGAATAACAACAACTTTTGGTGCCGGTAGTTATGATTATTATTTATTAAAAGTTAATAGTTTCGGTGATTCTCTTTGGCAGCAAACTTACGGTACTTCAAGGTATGAAAGTCCCACAGGAATTACTTTGACTCAAGATGGCAATTATTTAATAGCAGGCATTCATTATATAGGGCCAGGGACAACAGATAATGGCCAAGGGAATATCATCAAGATTGATTCATTTGGGGGAGTTATATGGAATAAAAATTTTGGCGGACATGATAATGATGGATTATGGTGGGCAAGAGAATTAGACGATGGTAATATAGTAGCTGTTGGCGGTACTAATAATACTCCTCTTGGTGACCAGGCAGGGTGGATTATTAAAATCAAATCAAATGGAAGCAAAATCTGGGAAAGAATTCATAATTATGAAATAGTAGAAAAGAACAGAGTTGATATTTTTTATAATTTTATGGTTACTCAAGATAATGGTTTTATTTTATGCGGCTTAGCAGGAAAAGGACTCGCCGGAAAAAATCAGGATGCCTGGCTGATGAAAGTCGACAGCATGGGTTATTGCGACAGCGCCTTTTGCTATCCCGATGATACGGTGTCCATTGCTGATAATCCACCGGAAACAGCAACCCTTGCCGTACATCCCAATCCATTCAGCTCTTTTACTGTTTTCAGTGTCAATTTCCCATATGTAAATAGTGTATCAATTACCCTTTACAATATCCTGGGTGAAAAGGTAAAACACTTAGAAAGTTCTTCAAAAGAAATCACCATCCACAGGGATAACCTCCCTTCCGGTATCTACTTCTATCAAATCAACGCTCAGGGGGAAAGATTAGCTGCAGGGAAAGTAGTGGTTGAATAGAGTGTCCCCTCAAAAATAAAAACGTTTCCTGAACCAATACGTCATTGCGATACGCCGCCAGGCGGAGAAGCAATCTGTCTAATGTATCAACATATTATAATCATTGACCTCACCCCTCTTATTCTCCCTTGTAAAGGGGGCCAGGGAGATTTAGCATGGGTTGCAAATTTGAAAATGATGGGCCATGGAATATCGAATACCGAACACTGAATACTGAATTTCGAAGTGTTGGATGAATTTGAAACTTTGAACTCGAAACTTTGAACTCGAAACTTTGAACTCACCCCTCTTATTCCCTTGTAAATGAGCCGGTGGGATTATGGCAGTGAAATTGTACAACGATCTAAAAATTGAATAGATTGCTCGTTGCTCCACTCCTCGCAATGACATGTTGATATTGAGTTATTGGAGGCGCCCGGAAGTTTGAATGTAACTTTTTATTGAAAACTGTTTCTTTATTTGTGCCAAAAAAATCATAAATTGTTGCGGGGGGGATGTGTTGTTTCCCCAAAAGGGATAAAAATTCATAAGTGCAACACAAAAAACAGCAAACAATTATCTAGTAAACACAAAACTGTCTCTTAAGTTTTTTTACACTTTATTTGAAGACCTACAATACAGCTATTTTTTCATATCGATCTCAGGGTCAACAAGGACTCTGCCGCAATGCTCACATATAGTGATCTTTGTCCGCTGTCTGATCTCCAATTGCTTTTGAGGTGGGATCTTATTGAAGCAGCCACCGCAGGAATCTCTATCAAATTTTACCACTGCTAATCCATTCTTATAGTTGGCCCGAATACGGTGATATGCTACAATGATCCTCTCCTCTATTATTTTTGCTGCCCTCACTGACTTCTTCTCAAGCGTTTTTTCTTCTTTCTCTGTCTCAGTAATGATCTTGCTCAACTCTTTTTTCTTGACGGTAAGTTCTTTCTTCTTACTTTCTATAAGGTCTTTTGACTCCTGAAAATAGTCCTTTTTTGATGCGACTTTAACATTGAATTCCTTGATCTTCTTATCCAATAATTGCATCTCTAAGATCTGCAATTCGATCTCCTTTTCAAGTGCGGTAAACTCTCTATTGTTCTTTACATTCTTTTTCTGTTTATCGTACTTCTTGATCAGTTCATCAGATTCCTTCTTTTTGAGTTTGCATTCGCTGATCGTTGATTTTACATCTTTCAAATCATTGTTAAGGTTTTGGACCCTTGTTTCAAGCCCTTCCATTTCGTCTTCAAGATCTTTTACTTCCATAGGAAGTTCTCCTTTTAAGACTTGAATTTCATCGATCTTTGAATCTATCTTTTGAAGATTGAAAAGTCCTTTCAATTTATCTTCTACTGAAACTTCTTTTTTTGCTGCTGTAGCCATAGTTACAAGTAATTTACTGGGTTCGTATTTACTTTGGTAAAAAGCACCGCAAAGGTAGGGAATTTTTTCTTTATTAAATCATAAATCAGCTCAATTGTGTGTTGCTCACTCTCATAATGCCCAATATCTGCGATCACTATTTTTTCCTCTGCGTCAAAGAACTGATGGTATTTTAGATCAGAAGTAATAAAGATAGTGGCCCCTTTTTCTATGGCCGCATTTAATAGAAAGCTGCCTGACCCACCACATACGGCTACTTTGTTAACATCACTGTCCAAGAATTTTGTATGGCGAATACAATTTGTGCCCAGAATTTCTTTTACTTTTTTTAAGTAATTGGATTCAGATTGTGGAGGATCCAGATGTCCGATCATACCCGCACCGATCATCGTAGAAGTATTGTCTAATTGGATGATATCATAAGCGACTTCTTCATAAGGATGTGCGGTACACAATACATCTACTATCTTCTGCTGGAGACGGGCAGGGAAAATAGTTTCGATCTTGGTCTCATTTTCCTGATGTAGCTCCCCTGGTTTTCCAACATATGGATCAGTACCTTCCTTACCTTTGAAGGTCCCATGCCCTTCGGTGTTAAAGCTACACTCACTGTAATTCCCGATATGACCTGCACCTGCTTCAAACAATGCTTTTCTAACTTTTTCTGATTGATCACTTGGGCAAAAGGTGTACAACTTTTTGAAAGTGCCGGACTTGGGAACTAAAATTTCACAATCTTTTAATCCTAGTTTATCACATAGTTTAGAATTGACTCCATATCTATCATTGTCAAGATTGGTGTGCATCGCGTAAATGGCGATATCATTTTTTATGGCTGTTGTAATGACCCTTTCCACATATGTAGTGACATTGATCTTCTTGAGTCCGCCGAATAAGATAGGATGATGCGAGACAATGAGATCGCAATTATTGTCTATTGCCTCACCAACTATATCTTCAGTGCAATCAAGACAAACCAACCCCTTTTTAATATCCATTTCAGGGTCACCGACAATGAGGCCTGCATTATCATAATCTTCTTGGTGAGCAAGCGGGGCAATGTTTTCAAGGAAACTGGAAATATCTTTAACTTTCATTTTGCTGAAGTGATTATAATTATATCTTTACCTTTGTGCGATTCCCCATATTTATTCGTTTGAGTAAATGATCATTATGGGTAGATCTTTCCGGTAAAACAAAAAGATGAAATTACTAAAAATCTTCCTTTTTCCATTTTCTATAATATATGGTGTGATCATTTATATTAGAAATACGATGTATGACTTTGGCATAATGAAGAGCATCGAACTTGATATCCCGATCATTTCAATGGGCAATATTTCGGTAGGGGGAACCGGTAAGACGCCCCATGTTGAATATTTGATCAGGACACTAATAGGGAAGCATCAAATAGGGGTATTGAGTAGAGGGTATGGCAGAAGAACCAAGGGGTACATCAATGCAGAAGGTAATGCAGGTGGAGATATTATTGGCGACGAGCCGGCACAATACAAGAGTAATTTCCCTGATATTTTAGTAGCGGTGGGAGAACAGCGAATTCTGGCCATCCCTGAGATGCTCCGTGAAGATCCTAAGCCCCAGGTAATTTTATTGGATGACGCATTTCAACATAGGGCCATTCAACCTGGGTTATCAATATTGTTAACTGAGTATCATAGGCCCTTTACTAAAGATCACCTACTTCCTTTTGGGAGATTAAGGGAATTTAGGTCTGCTTATAAGAGAGCCGATATTTTGGTAATATCAAAATGTCCGCCTACTCTTTCACTGGAGGAGCGTCGGGGAATTGAACAACAAATAGAATTGCTTCCTCATCAAAAGATCTTTTTTTCGTCGCAGAAGTATAATGATCTGTATCCCATCTTTGATCGCAGCAATGTAATGAGTTTGAGTAAAGAGTTGGATGTGCTATTATTATGTGGTATAGCTGACACTAAATATATCAACAACTATATTAAAGAGCAGGCAAGGTCAGTGAAGTTGATGAAGTTTAGCGACCATCATTATTTTTCAGAAGAGGATCTACAAAAGGTGCAATTGAAGTTTGATGAAATTAAGAGTGACCATAAAATAATTATAACCACAGAAAAGGATGCCATGCGGTTAGCATTACACAGGAATTGGATCCTTCAAAATGAACTGCCCATATATTGCCTGCCTGTGGAGGTGAAGTTTTTGAATGAAGATGAAGAACTCTTTATTACAAATGTTAAGGATTTTATTTCCGCCTTCTCCGCCGACTACCGGATTCGGTAGACAAGTGTTAAATACCCCGATGCTTGCATCGGAAAAATGAGCCTAGAGCTTGCTCTGGGATTTAATACCTTTTTTTCAGGAGAAGCTTTCGGTATCTTCTATTTCAGTGTAGAAATACACAAAACGGAATAATGAGAAGCCCATTAACAAAAGCTAATTGACTTATAGAGGATAGAGAAATTAGTATTAATAAAAAAAAGATGTATTTTAAGTAGAAAATAGTTTTAAATAGTTTTAATTTTTTCATAATATTATACTATAAAGGATTTATAGATATTGTTTTATATAAAATGAAATTCTTTCCAATTTTGATTCTGGTAAAATAAATTCCATTTTCAATATTATTAACAGATATTGGTTCATTTGATTGCTTTCCGGATAACTCTTTTTCAACTATTGTTCTTCCCAATAGATCAATTATAGTTAAACGAATAGGTTCTCCATTTATATTTAAAACTTTAAGCTTGAATGTCCCATTATTCGGATTTGGGCATATAACAATATCTTGCTTAATTAAAGATTCATCAATACCTATTTCGGAATAACTATACTCCACTGAAGTATCTGATTGGCAACCGTTGGCAATTACAATTACCTTATACTTTCCATATTGTGGAGCAAATATTGTTTGCATAAAATCAGGCAATAAAGAACCATTTAGAAACCATTGATAACTTGAACCACTAACACTGCATTTTAGGCTGTCTGTACCCACTAAACTAATGACGGGTTTTGATGGTAACGGTTTAACTGTAACAGTAAATGAAGTATCAATGATTCGTTGACAACCGGTTGCATTATGAGTTTCAACAACTCTAAAGGTAGTAGTCGCTGTAAGAGCACTCGTTGATAAGAAGAGTGAATCTGTATTCCCTGCAAGGATAGAACCAACCTGATTACCTGTAATAGTATCCTCAAGATGATATGTTTTCGAAGTATCAGAATATACAATACCAATAGTTGCAGATTCATTTTCACAGACAGTATCTTTACCAATAAATATTGCTTGGCCGATTTGCCAAGGTTCGTATAATTCCAACACCTCACATTCATTCAATGCCCTGTTATATACTCTTATATCGTCAAGTTTACCATGATGATAATTACTAAAACCCATACTGCCTATAAACATTGGATTCGGACTACCTGACATAAATACTGTAGTATTAAGAACACTGTCTAAAATTCCATTAATATATATTGGGCATCTCTAATAACCATCTTCTACTGCAAACTATTCCTATGACCTACAACTT
>CAZNGA010000039.1:0-28772 GCA_964572485.1 uncultured Chitinophagales bacterium | reverse complement strand
TAAAAGATACGATTACCCTTGGAAGTCTTGGCTGGTTGATATTTTCCTTCTACCAGCTGTTTAAAAAAGGTGAGAAAATCGGCTTTAGCATTTTCATGATAATTCTTAGTGCTTTTCTCCTCATTAAGATCAAAGCCTATATTTTTATGAGTGTCTTACCTGCCATGTTATTTTGGTTGGTAAGTATCTATAGGTCCAGAATCAGGTTACGTTTTATCAGAGTACTTGCAGGGCCAATAATTATAATTATAGCTCTAGGGCTGAACTACTCATTTATAAGTCAATTTGGAGAGAGTTTTGGTAGGTTCTCCCCTGAAAATCTAATCGGTACCGCCCAGGGATTTCAGTCTTGGCATACCTATGTTTCTGATGTTACTGGGGGCTCCGGGTATTCTCTTGGAGAATATGAACAAACCACAAAAGGGGCATTGATAGTTTTCCCAAAAGCTGTTGCTGTCACTTTATTCAGGCCATTTCCTTGGGAGGTCAAGAATGCTGTAATGCTATTTTCAAGTATTGAAAGCACATTGATCCTTCTCTTTTCAATATATGTCCTACTCAAGTTAGGGGTTTTTAGGCCTTTCCGTATTTTGCGTATCATTTATAACAATCCTGATGTCTTCTTCTGTATCTTCTATTCAATATTCTTTGCTTTTGCAGTAGGTTTTTCATCTTACAACTTTGGAGCTCTTGTGAGATATAAGATCCCATGCATTCCATTATATTTAACCGGCCTGATTATAATTTTGCATATCGCGAAAAATGAGAATAAGAAAAGACAATTAAAAGGCAAGAGTATATATTAGAGTAATTGGAAGGTGAAGATAGCGAGGAATAGATTTAAAACTTCTTTTTGTTCTTTGCGGCCTTAATGGAATCAAGTTTAGCTTGATCATCTACACCATGTTTTATAATTTCGGGTTCTTTTGTATTATTTCCAGAGATTGAGTCTTTCGCATTTTCAGTAATATCTTCAATATCATCCTCAGTTTTTGAACTGCCCTCAATATCAGTAATAGCGGCCTCAGTAACCGTGTCATTGTAACCAGTAACCTCTTCGACCCTGTCTGTGCTCCTCTCGATGGAATCTTGTTGATCGTCAGATCCGATCGAAGAGTTGGGGTTCTCTTGGGTGTTTTGACAAGAAAAGAATAAGATGATTACACACCCCTTACTTAACAATGAACTTCTCATTAGCTATAATTTTACTTGTGCTTTCTACTTTTAGAAAATAAATTCCTGCACTCAGAGCATTTTTATTAAATGTAAGACGGTTTACCCCAGTGTTCGTCAACTCCTTATAAAATGATTTTATCACCTTCCCATTGATATCAACAATAACGATCTCCACCTCTTCCACTTCCTTAAGCTCAAATTCAAGATTAAAAAGGTCACTAACAGGATTAGGGTACACTTTAGGCTTCATTGCTGGCATATGGATGTTTTCGGTTGGAACAACAACATTCCCCCCAATTTCTGCAACCCACGCACTAAAGCCATGTGCTCTTTTATAGTTGTTATCAGCAAAACACCCAACCATCCAAACTCTTGGGGATGAGCTATTGTGCTTCCTGCTAATGCGAGTATAATCCCCCCACCTTTCATCCCCACCTTGGAGATCCACATAGGTTATTCCCTCCTGTACCGATACAGAATAGGACCAAACTCTGCCTTCATTGCAATTGGCAACTCTTACTTCCGGGTAAATGGTTGCCCCCGATCGTAAAAAAGCAATAGCCACAGATTTATCCGTAATAGATGTTGCAAATGAAGCAACAGAAGGATACGAATAATCATACGTTCCACTCACACCATAAGTAGTCGTTTTGTTGGTCTTATTACTTAAAGTTAACCTGTTATAATTAATACCACAATATCCACTTCCAATGTCAGAAGAAAAGACGTAATGAATTATGCCATTTAAGTAAAATCCACTTTGGATCCTACAATCTCCATTATCCAGCAAATTGCTATTGCCTAATTGTGCAGCATCAGCTGAAGGGGAATAAGTACTAGTAGCCACAGGATAATGAACTATTGCCGGATTCCCATTTAACGAGTCTGTAAGATTATATAAACTTACCTCATTTGCCCCTGTAGATTTTGTGCTGACAAAATACAATCCGGGGCCATAATTTCCCTGCTGTCCGTGAGAGATTGCACAAAGAGAGAAAGGATTGCTTGACAGATCACTCCAAGTTTGGTATGACAACGTGTTTCCACTATATCCTGAACTTTTGTCAATCTGAAATATCACAGATTTATTAAATCCACCACCTTGATGAAATAGGTTACCGGTAATAAATAATTCAGAATTTGAAATACCTATACTTGGATAATCAAGCCAACTATCATCATTCAAAGGATTACCTGAGAGTTTGTAGTACCACCAGCCTTGCATTGGATTATTAGTTTTTGAGAAACTGATCAACACATCAGATCTATTACCTGAGGTATTGGTATGCAATATCACAAAAATGAACCTGTCAGCTTCGGAATCATACAATACTTTTGGATCAAAAATTGAGCTGGTTAATGTGGCATCATTCAGAAAATCAAAGTGACTCTCCCTTGTCAGAAGATAAGTCCCGTCATCGCTATAGAACTCAATACTTGAGTTATCTGAACATACAAGGTAGCCTCCATTTGAAATAGCAATCACATTGTCAGGAGGTGTGCCATTATACATTTCGGTGCCTAAAAAATTAGTATGAACAACGGGACCATTGACCTGTGACTTAGCACCTTGTTCTGATCCCTGTGAATCATAGTTCTTCCTTTTCAATTCAAGCTTCTCTCTTTTGATCTTATTCAATAACTCAGGATTGGGGACGTCATGTTTTTTTGTAAGGTTCTTTAGTTCATACATCCACTTTGGTTGGGTGCTGTCAACTGAAATTGATCCAATACACTTGCTGGTAAGTATTCCGGATTTAGTGCCACAGGTCTCTCCAGAACCATCATTCTCAATCACCGGTTTTTGGTACTGTCCGTTTGCATTTCCTATACATACCCCCATGAATAATAGTATCCAATAGCTTCTCATATTTTTATAATTATTTTTTTATGTGTAAATCTCAACAGTTCCTAATCTCAGAAATTATCATGTGCACTCCAATACTGAAATTTCCATCTAAAATTACTAAAACTTTCTCTAAATCAATAGTATTTATAACTTTGATCTACCTTAACAATCCTTCTCCTTTTCAATACAAAAATGAAAAAATTATTCTAAATTCTTCGCTATTATTGTAATAGGAAAGTGAAAGAGCAATAAATTGCTAAAACAAAATTCAGGATCATGAAAACCATAACAGTTTTACAAGTTGTTAAGTGCATTCCTGTAAAAAAACTATTTTTAGCTATGAGCCTATGTATTATATCTTATTCTGCGGGTTTTTCTCAGGTGGTATACACGGATCTTTCTCCTGATGTAACTATAACAGGATGGAATGTTTACATATTTCATTTTGCCGAAGCTGATAGTACTGTTGGGTTAAGCGATACCGGTACATTTCATCTTTGGCTCCATCCATTCCCTGATATGCAACTGAATTGCCTTGACATTAATAGTGAGGTTATGATCGCTGATACGGCAAATTCTTTTCCATATGCCCTCAATGCAAATGATTCAATAAGTACTTCCCAGGCATTATGGTTAAATCCCTCATATGTTGACCTTAATGACGGTGGTTCCGGAGGAAATTGGGTGGGTGTTAAGGACAAATATCTTGGATTGAGATTCAAAATGAATGGTAATACTCATTATGGATGGGCAAGATTAGATGTGAATGCAATCCCTGACACATTTACCATTAAGGATTACGCTTATGAAAGTACTCCAGGATTAGGAATTCTTGCCGGAGATACAACCGGCGATACTACTACCCCCAATTATTTAACTAAAAGAATAGATGAGAAATATAATATTCTTGTTTCAACAACCGGCAGTTCATTATTCGTACATATAGGGATACTTTCTATTCCTAATACCACATTAACCATCTATAATATTCTAGGATGTCCTATTGCCACTTATTCAATTCATAATGAGAATACAAGAATTGACCTCCCATTAATAACTAAAGGCATCTGCTTTCTAAAAATACTTCATCAGGATTCCATTTTTACTGAGAAGATCTTATTTAGATAGCTCTAAGAGGTTGACGCTTGTTACGACTTTCCTAAGGGGTTTTTGTTCCCTATTCCTATTGTCTTCAAAACGATGGTCATATTTTGTATCCCTTTTTGCATTGTTGCGTCTATATGTGCGATAACAGATTACTCATTAACACGTGAAATTATGTACAAAGGAAAATCAGAGCAAACAAAAGGATGCTGTTCAAATTTCGAAATGGAAAATGAAATGGCTTCAATAATGGAAAAAATGAAATCCTGTGATACAAATAGTTGCTGTAAAGATGAAACATCATCTGAAGAAAAACCATCAATGAAAAAGATGATGGAAATGATGCAAGAATGTATGAGAGGGTGCTAAACGCAAATACAAAAGGACACAAAACATATTCAAAAAAGGAAGGAATTGATTAATTTTATATGATGTCAGGCAATACTATGGATATTACTATTGAATCAATTTGGGATAGTTATCACAATAACTTACTCCTTTTTATCAAAAAAAGGGTAGCCGATCATAGTACCGCTGAGGATATCCTTCAGGATGTGTTTATTAAGATCCTGTCAAATATTAAATCCCTCAAAGATAATTCCAAGATCAAAAGTTGGCTATACCAGATCACAAGAAATACAATAATTGATCACTATCGATCTAATAGGAAGCTCCAAGAATTGCCTCTCTCTTTGGCTCAAAGAGAAGAAGAAAGAGAGGAAGGAAAAGAAGAAGATGAAATTGGAAGATGTATGTTGCCAATGATCAATCAATTACCTGAGAAATATAGAGACGCATTATTATTATCAGAGATCAAGGGATTATCTCAAAAGGAAGTAGCCACCACACTAAATATCTCATATCCAAATGCTAAGATCAGAGTGCAAAGAGGCAGAAAAATGTTAAAAGCTTCATTAACCGACTGTTGCTCTTTCAATGTGGATAAATATGGTAAGATCATTGATTATAAAGAAAAAAATGGTGATTGCAAGGATACTTGTGGCTGAAATTTTTTGTCTTTTTTCTGGTTTTTCGTCTTTAAGGTAACCGTTAATTAATATAAAATATCATGAAAAAAAATCCAAATAAAATAAGAGAAGTTGTAAAAACTACTTATGGAAATATTGCAAGATCAGACCAGGATAATTCGGGGTGCGGTTGTGCTCCAGATTGTTGTTCACCTTCAGGCGGAGATTCTCAAACTTATCATGAAGTCTCATCTGCAATGGGATATTCAGAGAAAGAGCTGAAAAATGTTCCTGAAGGGGCCAATTTAGGTCTTGGATGTGGAAATCCGCAGGCAATTGCTGCCATTAAGGAAGGAGAGACTGTCCTAGACCTGGGCAGTGGCGCAGGATTTGACGCCTTCCTTGCAGCGAAACAAGTTGGAGACAAGGGTAAAATAATCGGCGTAGACATGACCCAAGCTATGATCAGTAAAGCTACTGAAAATGGAGTTAAAGGAAAATATCATAATGTGGAGTTCCGGTTGGGGGAAATTGAAAAGTTACCTGTGATTGATAATAGCATTGATGTGATCATTTCTAATTGCGTCATCAACCTCTCCCCTGAAAAACAGTCCGTATTCGATGAATCATATCGAGTATTAAAAAAAGGAGGTCGATTGGCAATTTCTGACATTGTGGCGATAGCTGAGATGCCTGATGATATTAAAAATGATATGGAATTATATACAGGATGTATTTCAGGGGCTTCTTCAATTGAAGAGCTAAAAACCATGCTCTCAAAAGCAGGCTTTACCCATGTGGAGATCAAATCAAAAGAAGGAAGCGAGGAGTTTATTCTTGAATCAGAACTTGGCAGCCGAATTGGAGATTATATAATATCAGCAACCATTGAGGCGATCAAACCATAATGAACCACTGTAAGAACGGAAGGGGTATTACACATTTTTAGGTATTGTAAATAAAAAGGTGGTTCCTTTTAAGCCATCTGATTCGACCCAAATTTTACCTCCATGCAGATCGATGATCTTCTTGCAATGTGCTAAGCCAATACCGGATTCTTCATATTCGCTATTGCTATGCAATCGTTGAAAGATGATAAATATCTTCTCTTTATATTTCTCCTCGATTCCGATCCCATTATCTTCCACTGCAAATTCCCAATTCTTTTCTTCTTCATTTGATCTAATTGAAATTATTGGATGCGCATCCTCCCTACGATATTTAAGAGAATTACTTAGCAGATTTTGCAAAAGTAATCTTAATTCTACTCGATAGGCCTCTACAATTGGGAGCTCCTTGATCTCAATTTCAGCTTGACAATCCTTTATCAAAAACCCCAGGTCCTCCAAAATTTCATTCATCATTAGACTACAATCGATCTTTTCTTTCTCCTCAGATTTCCCGATCCTGGAGTAATCCAATAATCCTTTTACAAGTCCTTTGATCCTCCCTGTTGCCAGATCAATATAATCAATATATTTTTTGGCACCCTCCTCCAAATTTCCATAATATTCCTTTTTAAATAGCTCTATAAAACTGCCCACATTTGATATGGGCTGTTGTAGGTCATGAGATACGATAAATGCAAATCTTTCAAGCTCCTTATTTTTATCTTCTAGTTCAAGGGTCTTATCCCTTAGGGAAAGTTGAGCTGACTCTAATGCAATTACTGCTTTCATCTCCTTTTGATAGGTAACAAAATAATCAAGGACTAATCCTGAGAATGGAACCAAGAACTGGAATATTTTAAGGGAATGAGCAATTATGAAGTGATTATCCAATAATCGCTCAGATCCAAAAGCTATATGCATTTCAGATGCAATCCCGGGGATGGCGCAAAGTAAAATAGCTCCGGCAAAGATCGATCTCTCCGACTTATAAAATCGTGGAAAAACGTAGATTCCCGCGAAGATGAATAATACTAAAGGCCCAATATCAAAAGGCCGTACAATGATATTATCAGGATATATTGTTTGAGGCAAATTTTCGCTGACAGCACTTATATGAATTGCTAAATAAGCAATTAATCCAAAAACCAGGCCTGTGACTATCAAGATTCTACCGTCATTTTTTCCAATTTTCCTCTTTTTCATCAGAAATGCGATAGTTACACCGGTAATCAATATGAAAGCATACAAAAATCTGGATAATGTCCATGTAAATGGAATAAAAGAGGAATAATCCTCAACTTTTATCAATAATTGTGCATCAGCTAATGTGTGAAAAAGATCCAATACTCCTGAACAAAAGAAAGCAAGTCCAATGATCAAGGTTGACACATCCCCTTTTATCCGAAAATGCATATAAATGAGGATCACTGTAAAGAATGCAATACAAACTGTAGACCACTCAAGTAAAATGTGGGTAACTTGAGCTGCAAAATTCTCATGCATAATATGCTCAATCTCTTTGCTTGTTGAACCTAATAGTTCTTTAGCGCTAATTTCAGAGGATGCAATACCAAAATCAACCCCCATGAAATTAAGTATGATCGGGATCAAACAAAGAACTAGTACAATCCAGCCATAAGGCCTTATTGATCGGTGGTCCATTATTTCAATTGTCTAATTACAATATGACACCAATAGCTACATTAATGCATATCATTACATAATAAGTGTGATGTAGGGATAGCGGATTCTACATAAAACTTCATCAAAAGTAGACAAATTGAAACCATATACAAATAAAATGCCACATATTTATTTCAATTATATTTATGTTTTTTTATTAAATTGTGAACCCCCGATAAAACAAGGTATCCTTAACTAGATAACTACAGAATCCATGCTGAAAAAATGGGTCATAATCGTATTCGCTCTTTTTATTGGTGTAGCAATTACTACATCCGAAATTTATGGGCAACATGCCTCCTTTTCAATTACCACAACAGGTAGCAACGATACTGTTGATAGTGCAATTGTTTTCACCACAAATATTTGGAGCCAGTATCTTTATTCAAATGTACCCATAAAAATAAAAGTCATCTATACCCCCCTTACCATTGCAGGTCCTTTGGGCATTACCTTTCCAAATGGAAAAAAGGATTTTGCAGGATGCCCCCAGAATTCCACATGGTATCCCACCTGCCTGGCCAATGCACTTAGCAATGCTGAACTTAATAGTGGTGAAATGGACATGGATATCTATATGAACAGCGACTTTAATTGGTACTTCGGAACAGACGGGAATCCTTCTCCTTCCCAATATGATTTCGTATCAGTACTACTACACGAAATAGGCCATGGTCTTGGATTTGCTTCTTTAGCAAAAGTCGAGGGAGCAAATGGTTCATTTGGTTTGCTTACTCAGGATGATTACCTCTTTCTTACCACAAGTTTTCCTTTCCCCAATCTTCTTGGCCTGCCATCGATCTTTGATGTTCAGTTGGTCAATGGTAACAATGAATCTCTTCCTGATACAAGCAATTTTCCCAATAATTCAAGTTTACTGAAAAGCCAATTGTCAAGCAATGATGTCTATTATTCAGGGTACTATGGAGTAGTAGCCAACAACTCAAATCCACCAAGGATATATGCGCCAACTACTTTTGCACTTGGATCCTCTATCACTCACCTGAACGAGAGCACCTATCCGTCAGGTAGTGGGAATGAATTGATGACTCCATTTAGCAGCAAAGGAAATGCAGTGCATACCCCCGGAGATATTTTACTGGGAGTGCTGGAAGACATTGGATGGGCAGGGGCAGCGGCCGGTGTTGGCACAGGTAAATCATATACTCTAAGAATGAAAGTATACCCAAATCCAACTATTGACAATGTAATATTTGCATATGTAGGAGGTCAAAGGGAAAAGATCTCAATAGAGATCTACAATTTATTGGGGCAAAATATCTGTACCCTGACAAACCAGGTCTATGAAAACGGAGTCTCTCATTTGATTTGGAATGGAAGAAATGATATAGGCAGTAAGGTTAAAAGAGGAACTTACTTTTATAGAGCAAATATTGCAAGTGGGTTTGTATTAGGCAAACTCATTTTATTGGAAAAGTGATAGAAAATTATTCCCATTCGATTCTAAAGAATAGTTGTTATTTACCTTTTCAATTCCTGATCTGCCGAGATGTTCACGAAGAGCCTGATCACCCAAAAGTTCAATAAGATGTTCTTTCCATGCTTCCGGTGAATCGCACAAAAAGCCATTGATCCCAATATCTATAATATCACTATTTGCTCCTACAGGGGAAGCTAATGCCGGAATACCCAAAGCCATGTATTGAAGCAATTTAAATCCACATTTTCCCTTTGTCCATGAATTATCATACATAGGCATTACGCCAATATTGAATTGTAAGAGATCATCTATCTCATTTTCCTTTGACCATAAAACAAAATGAAGTGATCTTAGTTTGAATGTCGGTTCCTCGTTTGAGATCACATAAAACTCAAAAGAATGGGTCTTCTCAAGCTCCTCCAAAACTGGGACTATTATTTTCAGGTGATGCATTGTAGTGTGTGTCCCTGTCCATCCTATGATCATTTTTTCATTGCTGTGATCTTTGATCCGGTTATGATGCCCCTTTATGTCAATAGTAGTGGGATTCAAGACTACCTGCTTACTATATTGAGATGCGAAATCGCTTAAATACTGATTCCCACAACTTACTTTATGAGACCAGGAGCAAATATTTTGAACCTTGCTATAATATTTGATGGCACTAAAGATTTGATTGCTCTCTGATACATTGGGCAACCAGATAGCATCATCAAAATCATATATGATCTTCTTGTTAAAGATCTTTGCAATGATCCACTCAATTATTGGCGGACCAACGGGCATTGCCTCTCGATGAATAAAAACAAAATCATATTTTCCCAGTCTGAAAAGCAAGAATGCTCTTCTGATAAATCCACTGATCAAGCCAATTAATTTTACAAGTATCCGCCCCTTTAGATACATAACCTTTATAGTGGATAGGTCGAAGAAGGGTGCTATGTCAATATCAAACCCTTTATCCTTGAGCATATCTAAATATTGCTCAAACCTGAAACGTTGAGATGGGATCTTCCCCTGAGGATATGGATGTATAAAAAGTAACTTCATTTATGAACCTCTGGCTAATTTTCCTTTGATAGATTCAAATAATATATACAGAACATAACTCGCTGGGATCAATAATAGTATATCTGCTGGCAGCAAATATCTTATCTCCATGTTGTGGAAAACAAATGCCAGATACAAATACCATCCTGTAACATATAGAAATATCCCTAAACTCATTAAAACATTTCCATTCTTACACCTATACATTAATATCAACCCAAAGAACCCTGCAAATATCAAAAAGGTACGGTAATAAAAGAGAAGAGATGCCAATTTTCTTGCGGTTGTGGCTTGGTCGTATAGTTGTGACTTAAAGAGTGCTTTCTTCAAATTTTGCATGGGAACCCAGAAGTAAACATTCCAAAAATTGTGCTCTCTCTGGTTATCCTCTAATTCCGAAAAAAGCTGTATGATCTCCTCATTGCAATCCTGCCCATCTTCAACAGGTGCTTTCCAGTAACCTGGCCACCTGCTAAATCCACTACCACAAGACTTACAAAGGGCAAGGACTTTGGCTAGTTTTGCAGAATCTCCGGGAACCGTATAAGCATGCTTGGGAATATCGACACTTTTATTTTGAACGATCTGGCTGAATTGCGGCTCCCATTCTGCTTTAAGAACAAAAATATAATCCCAAAAAGCCCTAACATCAGTATTCCAATAAGGAATACTCTTCAGGTCTCTGGTAAAGATCAGTTTATTGTGGTTCACATAATTTCGAAGAGGCCAGGAGCCATAGATCACCATTACCATAAAACATAACTGCATAAGATATTTCAACATCTTATTAAAGGAATGGAAATGCTGAAAAACAATGATCAGGCAGAATACAGGAGCTAAAACAGCGATCTGTGGACGGACAAGCATTGCCGCACCGAGAAAAATTCCGGAATATATATAATGGTATGAGATCTTCTCCTTTAGGAAAAAATAAAGGGTGAGGGCCATGAAAAAGATACCTAGCGTTTCAGCATAAACAACTGGTGTCCAAACAATTATAAACGGATAGGTTCCATAGAGAGCGGCCAGCAATAATGATGGGCCCTCCCTTTTGAATATAAGGATGCCGATCTTAAAGAAGAGGAAAACACTAAATACGTCAATGAAAATTTGGGACCATCCAATGACTGTAAAAGCTAATAGCACATTTTTTCCACAGAGAAGATAAAAGATCCCAATGAAAAAGGAATACCCGGGCAATCTGCTAAAGTGGCCATATTCATGCTCAAAATCAATGGTATAGTTACCATGCTCGATCAGATTAATAATATTGACAGCCCATACATAAGTGTCACCATCAACATGAATATTATCACGGTTGTAATATATTTCAGCTCCAAATAACAAGAAAAACAATCGCAACAGGAAGCTGATAGCTAAGATGACAATTAATACCCTACCTATGGATGATCCTCGGGTCATGTGATGAAATTACTCAAAATAATCCTTAACAATATAGATCGGCCTTTCACGAGTCTCTACGAATATCCTGTAAATATACTCACCAATAATGCCAAGAAAAAGCAACTGTAAACTGCCAAAGAAATAGATGCTTAGCAAGATAGATGTCCACCCCGGTATGGCAACACCATTGAATTTCTTTACGATGACGATCATACCGCCACAAAATGAAAATATGACCCCAATTATGCCAAGGAAGATGCATACTTTTATTGGCATTGCAGAGAATGAAAAGAATGCATCAAGGGCCAGCATAAATAACTTGCGAAGGCTCATCTTCGCTTTTCCCACTTGCCTGTCTGGGCGATCATAAGATACAAATCCTTGTTTAAATCCCACAAAGAACCTCAATCCGGGCAAATACCTGTTCTTCTCCTTTAAAGCGATCAACTCATTGACCGCGTTTCGGCTCATCAATGAAAAATTCCCAACATTTGCAGGTGCTTTTACACTACTCAACTTATTGAAAATAACGTGAAATCCCTTTATCAACAACTGTTTCAAGAATCCCTCCTTTCGGAATAAACGCTTTCCATATACAATATCCAACTTCTCATTTACAAGTTTATCGTACATCTCTTTGATCAATTCAGGTGGATCTTGCAGATCACCATCGATCATTCCCACATGATCACCTTTGGCATGATTTAATCCAGCAGTATAGGCCGCCTGATGACCAAAATTTCTTGATAGTGCAACCACCTTTACCCTGGAATTATTTTGGTGAATGTGAATCAGCTTTTGCAAAGTGGTGTCTGTACTACCATCATCAACACAGATCACTTCATAATCTTCAGAAATTGATAGCAAAGCAGAAGTAACTTCACTTACCGTCTGATCAATGATCTCCTCTTCATTATAAAATGGCACTACTAATGATATCATGGGAATCAATGTATTTTAAGACTCCAAATTACTTATTTTATCGCATTTAGAAAATTTCATCCTAAGGTTAGCTATATATTTGCTTATAAATGTCATCAGCAATTGAATAATTCCTATATTTTTCAGCGATCGACCTTATTTTATCATAAAGCTCATCTTTACTATATTGGGTCAACAAATTATCAATTTCTCCAACTGATACCGCATAGGACTCTTTGTTCAATTCCTTTATCACAGATCCGATGCCATTCTCCTCAATGATCCGGGAATCGTCCGAAATATTTGGAGTAATAATAACCGGAAGGCCCATTGCCCAATATTCTCCATCCTTTATTGGTGCAGATAATTGTTTTGAAAGCATCGGTTTGATAGGTGTGATCGCAAAATCTGCTAATCCCAAATAATCCGGTATCACGGAGTGGGGGACAAATTTCTTTACAATATATCGCATATCCAGATCACTAGCCTTTGCATAATCTTCTATCTCCTGTTGAGAGTGGCTCGTGAGTAATAGTATCCGAAATCGGTCTCCCCAATGATCAACAGCTACCTTAAAAAAATCAAAAACTTCCTGTTCCAAATATATGTCGCCGAATTTTCCTGCATAAACACAAACCAATTTCTCATCCAATAAAAGCTCCTTTACTAATTTCTCATTTTTGCGACGCTCTTTTGAAAAGTGCTCAAAATCAACGCAAGCCGGTTTAACATAAAACTCCTGAAAAGTAGCACCATATTTTTCAAGACCATATTTTCTCATCCCCTCACTCACAGCAACTACAGTTTTAGCATGATTTGATTGCATCTTTTCGAAATAGAACAGTATCCTGTATGGGATATTTCCTTTTTTCCATGTCTTGCTGTCAACCATTGCCTCAGCATGCGGCTCATAACTATCCAGGATCAGAGGAATTCCCATTAGCTTACTGATCACTACACCAATAGTTCCGGCAGGTGTACACCATGAATGGATCTTACTTATCCGTTTCGTTCTACAAACTACCAAAAGCTTGGCAAGGTACCCTACCCATTTGATCATTGCTTTGAGTCCAAATCTATCATACTTTACTTGTATTAAATGAATGTGCTCCTTTTCAAGTTGATCTATAGCTATCTTTTTCTCCCCAGGGGACATTGCAAATTTAGGTTGCTCAAGGGTTTGAAGATAAATATGACTGTCAGGAGAAAGATATCTTCTAATGATCCTCACATAAGGCAGGGTGTAAGTTTGAATTAATGCATCTTTAAAACTCCAGGAAGTCAGGATCAAGATATTATTTGGTTGCATTTCTTACTTGTTGAATTAATTTTCGACCAATGAGAATTTTAAATAACAATACCAGAAATCTTGCATTCAACCCCACCTTTCCAATGGCTTTTAAAAGCTGCTGAAATGCAGTCCCTCTTTCACTTCCAAGGTATTTATGTATTGCGATGAAATAATACGTATGCCCTGCAAGCACTCTTTCTTGCGCTGATGAAAGCACTACATTTTCTTTGATCCATGCAAAGGCTGATAACCTCTTTTCAATGATCATTCTATTGTCCTGTTTCATTGATCTTTGGGTATGATCACGTACAATTATAGTTTCCTCCTTTAATATAAGTACCTTGTCATTCTCCAGCCCTTTCAATAAGAACATCCAGTCTTCCATGGTAGTAAATTTCCTCTCCTCTACAAAAGGGGCCGCTCCCATTGATCTTTTTCGAACACAAAAGTTGCATCCAAAATTATTCCCCTTCAATGCAAGGTCGATCGTATGGTATCCGGGGCTGACTAAAATCCTATTGGCAGGGTTGAGCTTATCATCCTGCAGGAATTCAAAGTTTGTTGCCAGGAGATTTACCGTTGGATTACTATCTATAGCATTCTTCAGAGACGCAAGATGTTCAGGCTTCATCATATCATCAGAATCCAGAAATACAATGAACTCCCCTTGGGTTTTACTGACTCCATAGTTACGAGCAACACCTCGCTCGCTATTTTCCTGAAAATAATAATGGCTCCTCGTATCTTGATTGAATTTTTGCTCAAGGATCATCTTGGTGTCATCTGTACTCCCATCATCAACCACAATGATCTCAAAGTCATCAAAAGTCTGAGACAATACTGAATCTATTGTCTCCATAATAAGATCGGCCCTGTTGTAGGTGGGGATCACAATTGAAAAAAAAGGAGTAGTTTTTGTCACAAAAACAATGTTTTTCTTCGTACTTAAGGTGTAAAAATATAAGTATTGACCAAGTTATTTGCTTCTTTATTCAAATTTAAGATCATCTTGAGCTGGCATTATTAAGTAATTTGTCAGCAACCTCTTTTTCGCAAATTAAATAATTCGTATCTAAATGGTGGCCGGCCATTAGTTTGTCTACAGGTTCCAACATGCTACTCTCATTAATTAAGTAGTAAGAATAATTCTTCCCCTCCAGGATAGCATCAACTCGGTCGGCAACCTCATTGGTAAGGATCTCAAGTATCATTATTGGTTTGAATTGATCTAAATATGACCCAAGACCCTTAAGAACCTGTGCTTCAAAAGTTTCCACATCTATTTTCATTAGATCAATGGAATGCACTTTGCAGTTTTCAATATATGTAGACAACCTGACAGTAGAAATTTGCACTCTCTTATCTTCTTCATGAAGGGATCTATTTAAGGAAGCACCCAATTCATTCCCTTTTTTAACTCCATAAATAAAGGCTTTGCCATCTTGATCAGAGACAGCTAACTCTTCACATTGAATATCAAAATCGTTGATCAAACAATTATTTTGGTACTTGTCAAAAGCCTCTTTAATGGGCTCAAAACCATATATTCTTGCATCTGGATTTATAGTTTTGGCTACCAAAGAATAGATGCCATGGTTGGCGCCAATATCAAAAATGACTCTGGCATCCATACAAAGCTTCATCCATAGGGTCATGGTAGGCCTTTCCCAACCGTTAGGTATTCCCCTCCAAAATACTTCGTTCTCGATCATGAAACCATAATGGGCCATCTTAAATGATCTGTTTTCAATATTCACTTTGAAGACATCCTTGAAATGAAGATGCTGATAAATTCGATGAGGAAGATGGTATCCTCGAAGCAGCTGAAAGAGATGCCTTTTAAAAGGTATCAGGTGGTATAAGAATTTAAATAATGTCTTCAAAAGTGGTGATGTTCAAATTATAATTGAGCGTATAATTGCAAATGCTTCTCTGCTTTTATTTTATAAACGTAGTTTTCTATCGCATCCTTCATTGCTTGCTGTGAGATCCTTTTAGCCAGCTCAGGATCATTCTTGATCTTAAGGATCGCAGCTGCTATCTGTTCCCCGTTGCAATAATCAACAACTAATGAGTTCACCATATCATTTGCAGAAGAATGACTTACACCAGACCGAGTTAAAACCTGTGTGCAACCTGAGATCATGCCCTCAATAACTGTTATACCAAAAGTTTCAGCCATCTTACTAACAGGCACATGTACATGAACATCAAAAAGACGATATAAACAGATCGGGTCGTCAATAAACCCATGATAAAATACATGTTCAGATAGGTTCTCCTCTTTTACCTTGTCAAAAATATTCTGGCGCTCCGGGCCATCAGATCCGAAAATATGCAGTTTTATATTTGGGTGCTCTTTTACAAGAGCTCCAATACCATCAATTATATATTTATGGCCTTTCCACTCCTCAAATCTGGCTATAGTTCCAACTATGAAATCATTTTCGCTGATATTCAATCGTTGCTTCACTTTTTCGATCCGGGAGGGTGTGATATTCTCATAGTCTTCAATCTTGATAGCGTGACCTATGCTTACCACCTTATCCTCTGGGAGGGCAAATATCTCACATAAATACTGCTTTGACAGATCAGTGAGGGCAACCACTTTATTGGCGCTTTTATAGGCAAATCGATCAATAAAATTGTGCTTACTGCTTCTGTTATCTTTCCCCCAAGTGGCATTCTCACAAGTTACTACCCGCTTTTTGATCCCTAATACCCTTCCAGCCAGCTGGCCTATCAAATTGCCATAAGGAAGTTCACTATGAATAATATCGATCTTATGCTTATTTAAAATTAAGATCACCTTCAGCAGATTAATAATATGGGAAAATATGTTCTTATGACTTAACCAGAATACAGGGATCCCCAATTTCTTCATATCGTCTGCAAGCATTGGGTAAGTATCGTTAATAATGATATGGATATGTGATATATTTCTATCGATCAGTTCCTCCGAAAACCAATTCCATTGCAACGATTTATTGATGTGTGATGTGATGAATGCGATTTTCATCTGATCAATTTTTGAAATTTCCTCATCATAAAGATCAGCCCGTCAGGAAAAGATTCCAACCTATCAACGATAATTTCCACATCTTTTTCGTCCTTTATTTTTTCCAATTGGAAATTGCAGATAAGATAATCCAAAACGACCCTGCCCCTTTTAAAATTTCCACTTTTGTAATCTGATTTCAATACATAGCAAAGGAAATAAAAGAGCATGATCTGTTGATCAACTTCTTTGGGGTCAAATCCGAAGTTGTAATCAGCCACATCATGAATATAATCATCAAAAACATGAAGATCTTTTAACTCCTTGATAATTACATCTGCTTTGATGTTGTGAATTACTTTGATAAATATATGAATCCACTCCTCAATAAAATTATCATATAAACTCCCTGTTTTCGATGCTTTATGTACCCTATATCTTGCAAAAAGCTCATCAACTTTAATAAAATCGGTAACTAGGGCCAATCGTGAATAAAGGTCATAATCCATACCATAATGACGATCTTCATTCAAATATCCTACCTTATCAAGGTGTTCTTTTCTAAAGTAGGCAGCGGGTTGAGAAAAAGCGATGCCGCTGAGATATCTTTCTAAAGTAGGATCATCATATCCAAAATCCTCGGCGATCACTCCTTTACGATCAAACATAACAGCTCCCCCATGGATCAACCCCACATTATCATCTGTACTACTGAAAATATCTGCTATCTTATGAAAAGTCCCTTCGATCACTATATCATCACTATTGATCCAATTGATGATCTCTCCTGTTGCCATCTTTAACCCCTTATTGATAGCTTCACTTTGTCCGCTATCCTTTTCGCTTACCCAATAGGTTAGAGATTGCTCGTACTTTTTGATCACCTCCACAGAGTTATCAGTACTAGCACCATCGATCACAATGTACTCAAGATTAGGATATCCCTGCTCTAAGACAGAATTAATGGTCTCTTCAATGTAATCTCCTTGATTATATGAAGGAGTGATTATAGATATCTTTGGATAATCCATTTCTGAAAATTAAAAGGAATACCCGAATAATTGAATATCCTCTTGAAAATGATCATAAATAAGTTCACTGGTCCTATTATTATAATATTGTCTGTAATTTTTGTGATCACTCTTATTATTATGGGGTAATTTTTCTTGAATTCCCAACTTGTCAGCGATCTTTTCAAATTCCTTTTCGATGGATTCAAATCTTCCTAGAAAATCAACAACTAGCTTCCCTTCCTCATCTGTAACGAATTCCTTTTGAAGATGTTTATCTTCATGAACTCTCCATTCAATATAATTCTCAAAGGAACTCATTTTGCTAACTATATCGTGCTGGAAATGAGATTTCTCTTGTAACATATAGGCATATAATGACACTTGCCAATCCCATGGGTTTCTAACAAATGCAAACTTATAGTATTTATCAAAAATAGGTGGAGTGATCTCCTCCTTTAATTTTAATGCTGTAATGTGTCGGGGGAATGTCAATGGAGGTTCAGCTACAGTGGGTTCTCCCTTAAAAAATGGACTTCCTGTTCCATTATGTTGGTGATCATATTTACTTAAAACCGTTCGAATACTTGTCCCACCTGTTCTATAGATATGAATAAAAATAAACTCGAGAGAATGAGAAATTATCATTGAAAGGTATTTAATTTTTACATTTTACTTCCGAACATGAGCTGCAATTTTTCTTTTGCTCGAATAACTAAGTTCGGCTCATACAACCGCTTGTATATCCTAGAGAAATATTTTGCTGCTTCCTCATGTTCCTCTATGTCAATGTTACTAACAGCCACATTATCAGCCAATTCTTGCGTATGGAATAATGGGGTTCCAAAGAACTCATTACAATGTTGTCCGCTACTGTCAAAACCCATATTTCTTGCAAGCGACTTCCCTGGAATTAAGCAAAGGCCATCTTTCAAGAACATAGATGCGTACCAATTAATTAGCCACGTCTTCATTTCATTTTCCTTATTCGCCAATAGCTCTCCCATATAATCATACCCTCTTATGTTATTGAATTTACCAAAATTCTTATGATTAGTTAATCTCTGTACAAGGTCGTCAACATTTTCACTATAATGCTGCCAGGCCCTATCCCAGGTTGCCCACCCCCATGAAAAAGGAACACGAAAGAAAAAAGTATCCTCCAATTTTTGCTTCACAGGTAATACATACCCGGAAACATGCATTACTTTGTCATTATTTTGGTAATAATTGAGACCATTGTTCATATAGGTAAGAAACCCTTTTGAAAGGTAAAGATCATCCTCCAATACAATGACACTCCCATGTGTTTTGATAATCTCAGAAATCCCGGAAACGATAGACCTGGCAAGGCCTCTATTCACTTCGGATCGATATATTTCCACCTTTTTACACCACTTTTTCTTCTGAAGGATCGAATGCACCTCATTGATCCGTGATACCATTTCCTCATTTGCATCAGCTTTGGGGCCATCTGCATAAATGAACAATTCAGATTGGTCAGCGAGGTCATTTAGCGCCAGACTTTCAAGTAATCTCAATGTATGCTCAGGCCTATTGTAAGCAAATAGTACTATGGGAGCAATTGTATTCATTACTATAAAAGGTATTTTATTTACTTAAGAATATCTTGATATAGCTGACTATATGCATCATACATGCTGACCACATCATAATCTCGTTGAACTGATTCCTCCCCCTTTCGCCCTATCTCTCTGGCCTCATCTAAGTTTGCTGTATAGTAATTGATCTTTTCAGCCAATTCATTTTTATCCTTCAAAGAAAACAGCACCCCTGTCCCATCATGTAATTGCTCATTGATACCTCCAATATCAGATCCTATCACACATACCCCACAGGCTTTTGCTTCACAGGGAATTAAGCCAAAAGCTTCTGCCTTAGAAGGAAACACAAGTATATCAACACTATTGTAAAGGTTGGCTAATTCCTTTCTATCATCGATCATGGGAACATGCACCATTTTACTATCACTCTCTAAATGGTCCCCAACAACATAGATATCGAAATTAGGAGTTAGGTTAGGTAGCACTTCTCCAAATAGCTCCATCCCTTTGAATGGGTCATTGGAATTAAAGATCAGTAATCTTGGCTTTTGCCATGTTCTCTCCTCTTTATTATAGAATAATTTGGTGTCAATGCAATTACGAATCGTCTTGATCTTCATTCTTGAATTCTTCACATAAGACTCTCTAATACAATTTTCCAGCCAATAGGAATTTGGTACAAAGGTGATGTTGTCAGCAATCTGTTCATAGATCACTTTCTTCCGCTCCAGATAATACTGACGATTATCAATAAAAGTACTCTTTGGCGGATAGTACTTCCCATAGGGCGTTTTCCCTACCCCTATCTTATAATTTTCATCTTCAAATGTATATGCTTCACCACCAGTAAAAGCCCACATTTCATGTAAGGTATACACTATCTTTTTCTCCTTTGCGATATTTATCAGCGCATCCAGGTTAAAATACCCCCCGTGAATGTTGTGCAAATGAATAATATCAGCCTCTTGATAAGCTTTGGTCTTGGTTAGCTTTCTATATGTATCATTAAATTTTTCAGTGATAGATAGTAACTCTTTAACGTTGGATGTAAAGAGCGGTTTGAAGAAATAATTATCTAAAAAGAAGAGGGTTTTATCAAGCGTATTTTTTGGAAATTCGGTTACTTTCGCTGAATTCCCATTTTTAATTTTGACCAACATGCTACAATCCAATCCGCTTTTCTCAACAAAATCCATTGCGAACTGTGCGGCTCCCCCTCGGTCATCCAATGTATTGATATGAAGAATTTTCACAGTAATGACATTAAATGGTCTGTAAATGTTTTGATACAACTTTCAAGACTATAATTTTCCAAGGTTCTTTGGTGACCAGCCTTTGCAATGGCCTCTCTTTCCGAATCATTGTTCAGCAAGTACTTTATTTTATCAATGCATTCTGCTTCACTCTTATAAGCCACAATTTCCTTGTCAATCTCAAAATAATCTTTAAGATTGTCTTTCCAGTCGGTCACTAAGCATGTTCCAATGCCAGTAGCCTCATATAATCTCAGGTTTCCTGCTTTTTTAGCAGTGTCAATATGCATATTCAAAGTAATTTTTGAATCAGCTAATATTTGGTACATCTCTAAGCCAAAAACCTCTCCCCGATTAAATTTCTTCAGCTGAACAGATGTAATAAAATCTTTAAAGTTTCCTTGGGTCAGCCATTTCCATTGATTTTTTGTAAAGAATCCATCACTGGAAATCAAAGAGAGCCAAAGATCTACATCGATCTCCTTTGCCAATGAAGATAGCCATTGCAACCTGTTGTTATGTCCACCTTTGAATAACATGACCGATCCAACAAAAGAGGTATTATATTTCGGATCATTATTATCGATTTCAGACAAGAGCGACTTCTCAAAACCATTAGAAAACAACCTGGCTTGTACTCCTGCATTTTGATAGAAATCCACCACATACTCACTGCAAGAAAGCACAAGATCGCATTCCGAAAATAATTTTGGGTCATTGATCGCAATGCCATCCCATCCTATTATCAATTTGATCGAAGGGTTTTGACCTCTAACTCTTTTATGGAATTCTTGGGTAGTGTAAAGTAGATCATGGGCGAATAATATATGTGGCTTAAACTCAGCGATCTGGCTCTCAAGAATATCCAACACCCAATTATCTTCATCATATTTTACTTTATGCTCTTTTGCCCATTGCTTTTGAAGAGGGGCTACATCCAAAATGATCTCCTGCACCTCAAAATCACCTGTGGCTTCAAGGTGAGTCTTCCAATAGTCAGACCAGCTAAAGCACCCATTCATTAAAGCATTATACTGCATTTCATAAGAAGCCGGCTCCAACGACGGATGACTATCATACAGCTGCTTCACATAACGTTGATAATAAGGGGCTACCTTCATGAAACGAATAGGGCTCATTCCTTGTTCCTTTAAACTTTTATTTTACTATCATAATATTGGGGGATTGCTCAAGAAATAATCCAATCTATTTTGGTAAGTAACCTCCCTTTTCACTAGTAGGGCAATCGTAAAACCCTTCACAATTTACGATAAAATAATCCACTTTATTATTGCTCATCGGAAATGAACTACCCCGCAGCAAGCTGCGAGGTATCAAAATATAAACTTCTTATTTTTCTATTCGATGCAAGCATCAAAGTATTGTATGGCATTTCAAGCGGCTATTCAAAATATTATATAAAAAGTACAGGGGATTATTTTGTAATACGAATCCAAAATCATATCTTTAAAAAAAAGTATCTTTTATCTCCACACATTCAATTAAAACAAATCCATCATGAAATCTTCTAATATCATATCCTGCAAGAAATATATACCTGTTTCTGAGAAAAGAAATACTATTTCAACCGACACTCTATTGGACGAAATATGAAGAATCAAAAGTGTCTTCTCCCCACTTTTTCACCTATTAAGAGGAAATTATAGGCAATATTTTAAAAGGGCATCTCTAATAACCATCTTCTACTGCAAACTATTCCTATGACCTACAACTTCGTCAGATTCACAAAATGTCCTCAATGTAGCTATTGCTACACCTGCGGGCATTTTGCAACTCTTCCTCGTTTCGGTACATAGGAATAGTTTTCGTAACAAACATGGTTATTAGAGACCCCCAAAATATAAATCAAAAATCATGGAAACCATAAAATCTGTATTAATTACACCAATTATTTTATTATTAGTCTTTATTGCAACTATTGGCCAACTTTTTGCCTAATTTGATTACGAGTGTACTTTTGATACGTCCGGTTCTGGAACACAATATTTTCAGTCAGGTAACTGCTCAAGATCATCCAACGCTTATAGTAATAAATACAGGCTAAACTCCACATGGATACCGGATAGTAATACGCCTATAAAAACAATAAAGTTAAATTTTATTATTATGCAAAGAGATGATGGTGAAGGTAATTTTAAACAAAACAATTCGGCTCATACACTATTTTTGGATTCTATTGTTTATTCTTTGAATAATGTATACAGCAATATTGAAGCGCCAGCTTCAGCTCCCTCTCAAAATTGTACCACCTCACATATTATTGATTCAAAGATCAGGTTTAGTTTGGAAGGGATCTATTATCATAAGGATAGCTATGGCTGGAATTGCAATTACTATACAAAAGGATATTGCGGTAATTTCGAAAGGTGTCCATATAAACCAGAACCTGGAGACACTTTACATTATTTAGTAGAAAATCATCCTGAGAATATAAACAATTGAATAAATATTTTCTTTATAGAGGACTCTTGCATATATAATACGTTTACATCATACCCGAGGCCATTTACAAATTGTGAAGCCGATACAATATATGAAGCTTTGAGAGATTCAATATATGATAGTTCGGCATGTAAGAATAACCTAATCGGGCAAGGTTGTTCATGGCGAGCATCTTTTAATATGAATTCTCTTGACGCCTCTTCGGTTATTATGAAAAATGTTTACACAGAGCATGTATTTAAAAGTCGAAATGGCTGCCCGGATTCATGGAGCTGGAATCCTATGGGCCACTTATTAGCACATGAACTGGGCCATAGTTTTGATTATGGCCATGATCAAAGTTGCGCAAATCTGATGAAAAGCCTAGATTCAATCCCTGGCAGTAATTATATCAAACCGGCTTTACTTGGGCTAATGCATAAAGGATTAGCATTAAAATCAATAAGAAAATATATAAAAGACTGCCCATACTCAACCTCTCCTTTATCAATTACTTTAGATGAAGAATGGGATTTTGATATCAGGTTATACAGGGATCTTATTATTGAGCCCGGAGCAGAACTTACCATAAAATGCAAAGTAAGCATGCCTGATTCAGCAAAAATTATTGTTAAAAGAGGGGCCAGGCTAACTATTGATGGTGGCACAATCACATGTGCATGCGATGGAATGTGGGAAGGAATTGAAGTTTGGGGCAATTCAAGCAAAAGCCATCCAACGGTTGGGCTAATAATTAGCGGTTCGTACCCATCCAATGCTGACGATCAGGGAGTATTGTATATGAAAAATGGTGCAATCATTGAAAATGAACGTAATGCAGTAACAATGGTTCGAAAGCAAACCTGGGGTAATGACCTGCAATATGCAGGAGGTATCATTATCGCAAAAAATAGTTTTTTTCGTAACAATGGCAGGGCGGTAGCATTTTTACAATATACCAAAGATGATAACATAAGTTACTTTAAGGAAGATACTTTCGAAGTTACCGGTACGCTCCAGGACCCAAACAAAAAGGTTATTCCTTTTGTGACACTTTGGGATGTGCACGGCGTGCGATTTATGGGCAATATGTTTAGAAATACTGCAGCATCAGGTGCTTTCAAAACTGAAGAAAAAGGGACAGGCATTTATAGTGAAGATGCCGATTATAAGGTTACCGGTATTTGTACAACTGCTGCCTATCCATGCACCGGATATCAACCAAATACTTTTGAGAACCTTTACCGGGGAATAGAAGCTTATTCAATTGCATCTCTCGCTACAAAATATCCAATATTGATTGACAGAAATGATTTCGTAAAGAATTTTCGGGGAGTTATTTTGCGGGCAACTGACCATGTTCGAATTATCAGGAACAAATTCGATGTAGGCCCGGCAGCAAATCCCGCTGTACCGGGCGAAGGCACCACTTCTTACGGCTTATATTTGCAGGGATGTGATGCATACCAGGTGGAGGACAATGAATTTACCACATCATATGGAGGAATGATAAGCGCTTATGTGTGGAACAGCGGTGATAATGACAATATGATCTATAATAACACCTTTCATGATGTGGGATATGGAACCTATACCTCCAGAAATAACATAGGGCTTCAAATAAAATGCAACCAATTCACTGACATTGGTTATAATAATATTACCGTTACTTCCGGAGCCGTTAAAAAAGATCAAGGTTTTTGTTTTGGTTCTTACACAGATCCGGCCGGCAACACATTTACAATTACCTGTAACAATGATGAGCATTTTTATGCCAATACAGGCGTGAATGATGTAACAGGGGGCATTACCTACCACCATCACTCTAATAAGCCGCCGGTTTGTTATTCGACATCGGTAATAACACGAAATGATTGTGGTTATCCTTATAATACCAATGATTGTTCCTCCCATTTAGGGTTCGGAGGAGGGCCTTGTGACGGCCAGGCATGTGCGCTTGTAATATCAAATCTCGCCGGTGAAATTGAATTAAAGCAAGATACACTAAATGGAGCAAGCGGAGATGATTCTACCCGGTTAACAGAAGAAATCGGATACCTGCATTCGAAACGACAAATTTACATTAATGAACTGATCAGGCAGTATTTGGACAGTGGAGAGGTGGACTCTGCAATTATGTTTCTTGAAGCTGAAGATACAATGAATGCAAGCATGATGCTGGTACCGATTTTATTAAGAAAAGGCGATACCCTCAAAGCAGAACAGCACCTGAATAAGATACCAAGAGATAGTTTGGAAAGGACTGAATTTTGCAGGTTACATACCATATCCTTGAACTTATTAAAATCAGGGCAAAGTTATCCGGATATGGATTCAACCCAGGAACAAAGTATAAGGGATATTGCAGCGAAGAATACAAGGCCTGCAATACAGGCACAGAATATTCTGAGGTTTGTATTTGGTGAGTACACTCCTGAAATAATAGAAGAGGACAGCTCTTCCAAGAGAAGTCCAAGGAATGAGCGCCTTATCAATAACAACAGATTGGATCGTGCGCTGCTTGATCTTTTCCCCAATCCTATGGCAGATCATTTGACCATATTATACAATCTTCCTAAGAGCGCATTAATTGCAGAAATTACTATTTATGACCAGCTTGGCAGGGTGATGAAAAATAAGTATCTCTCGGGAAAGCAGCATAAAGCACAATTAGATGTCAGCACTTTGAACACCGGCTTATATATCCTCAGAATGAATATCAATGGCCGGCCTGTTGCCAACCGAAAAATTGTTATATTTAAATGAGATTATCTTTAGATTTTAGTTGTGTAACATGAGAAAAGCAATACAAGGTATTTTAGTTTTTCTGTTGATATTTCTATCAGCACAGTTTATTGCACATGGCCAGGGAATTCGTTTTAATAATACGTATGATTATGAGAGCGGTTCTGAAATGGCATGGAACGCTTTGGAACTAGGTGATCAAGGGTACCTGTTGCTTGGTGGTGGATGGGTAAACAAGTTTAATGACTGGACAGGTGTAATTATAATGAGAATTGACACATCAGGTGATATCATGTGGCAAAAAGCCATTGGAAAAATAGGATATGCTTATTATTCGGGCCTTGGGGGCTCTTTAATAAAAACAGTGGATGGCAATTTTGCTTACGGGGGTTCTGTGAGGGATTCAGCAACAAATAATTCTGATATGATGCTTGTAAAATTTGATAGTGTTGGAGATACTTTATGGACCAGGCAATTTGGCGGAAGTGGTTTTGATGTTGCTGATAATTGCACCCAAGCGCCCAATGGTAATTATTATATTTATGGAACCTCTGAAAGTTTTGGCGGAGGTAGCGAAGATTGTTATTTGGTTTGCACCGACAGCTCAGGTAATTTTCTTTGGCAGAAAATTTATGGGGGCAGCGGAAGAGAAGTTGGGCTTTCGATAGCGCCAACCTATGATGGCGGTTTTATTCTCGGGGGCTATACCAACAGTTATGGAGAAGGCATATATATCATTAAAATTGACAGCTTGGGCAATAAAAAATGGCAGAAAATTATTACCGTCAATATTGCATCTGCAGGAGGATATGCATTTCAAGCAAAATCAGGGGATTTCATTATATATTCGATGAAAGATAATATTGACGGGAAAAGCTTTCAAGGATATGTTGCAAAGTTAGATTCTGCAGGTGAATTTATTTGGCAAAAAACGTATGGAAAGTCAAATGAAGATGTGTTTGAATCAGCATTGGAACTTGAAAATGGTGATTTTATTCTTGCCGGAGCCAGTAAAAACGATAGTACTTATGAATTTAATGGATGGATAATGAAGTTATCTGCAAATGGGGATAGCTTATGGGAGCGGATTTACTATGCACGTGCTGACAAACCCAACTATTTCAGGAATATAAAATTAGCGCAAGATGGCGGATTTGTTATCGGTGGCGATGCATGGGGATCTAATCAAGATTATTGGGCGGTAAAATTAGACAGCATGGGCTGCTTAGTACCCGGATGTGATACTATAGGTAGTTCAATTTTCACTTTAGAACCGGATCATGATATTATTAGGCTGAAACCCAATCCTTTTATTCATTCAACATCCCTGACAATCCAATCCGGCCAACTAAAGTTTAATACAATAATTCATGTCTCGGTATATGATCTTTTTGGCAGAAAGGTAAAATCTGTTTCGGGCTTAACCGGTCAAATTACCATTTTCAAGGGTAATTTACCTTCAGGAATGTATTTTTATAAAGTATCCGCTAAGGAAAAAGTGTTAGGAAAAGGCAAAATGATAATTGAATAAAATTCAGGGAGGCTCATAATATAGATTTTTGTCATTTATTCTCATTTTATTTTCACAATTAGCATTTGCCCGGCAATTCAGTTTTAAATTATATTTTGAAGACTCCGCAAGCAACAAAGACAGTTTGGTATTTAGTTACGATTCAATTGCTACTTTTGGAATTGACACACAGTTTAATGAGCAAGATATTTTCAGTACTCCTTTTGATAGTGTAATCAAAATAAGAATACCTTTCCTGTTCAAGTAAATGGTACAAATCATTTTGTCAATAACATCCTGAGTTTATTGTACAAGTTCTTTATATCCTTTTCATGTACACTGTTTCCCGGGAAAATTTTCCCAGAGAAGTAGGTTCCAAATCCAATGGCTATAATAAGCACTAAATATTCAGCGATCAAGTCAAACCAGGAATTAACATTTATAACATCTGTATATATAACAATACCCACCATAAATGTTCCAATCATCAATGGAAAAAACATGGAAGCAAATATTTGAATTGACTTCATTTGGTCTCTATAAATTCTTAGTAAAATGAATGAAATAATTACAATACGGGTCACCATGGCGATCAGGATGGCCAACCCGGCAGCTTTTAATCCAATTCTCTGAAGTAGTATCGCACTAAGAATAACTGTAATAGTGCCATCAAGCAATGCGATCATCGCCAATAATTTAGTCTTACCCTCACCTAATAGGTGCATCATGCCTGTCATAGTTGCTAAACTGATTGCCCCAGCTAAAAGTAACGACTGCAAAACATATCCACCTTCACTGGCAACTTCCTCACTAATCCAAAGTGTAAGCATATCACGTGAGAGTGGGATCAAGGCGATAAGAACTGATGTCCCCAACAATGACATTATCCAAGTAGATCTAATGATGAGGTCGGCTTTTCGAGACTTACTTTCCTCAGTCATTGAGCTAAAAGTTGGGAATAGCACCTCCGAAAGTTTGTAAAGAGCTACATAAGCTTTTTGTTCCAAACTTAAAGCAATATTATATATCCCCACTGCTGAGATCGATAAATAGGCTCCGATCAGGTATTTTTCCGCTTGCTGAGAGGTAATTCCTCCAACGTAGCTAATCGTTTCCCAAATGCCAAAATTGAAAGAATTCCTCCAGGCAACTTTATGAAAAGAAGGTAAAAAGGAGATCCCCGGAAGCAATCTTCTACCCAATATCATCCAAAAAAAGAAAGAAACAAATACGCCTAAGGCATTAGCTATGGTATATCCAAGCAGTCCGGTATTCATTAACACAAATCCGATTACAAGTGAGTAATTCAGAGTAATGTTCACCAATTCGCCTATAGCCACATACTTGAACTTTTGGGATGCAATAGGTATAGATGAAAAAACCGAGCCGGTAATGTTAAAGAACCATAAACTTGCTATAAAATATAAGCACCTTTGTATCAGTTCTTCCTTTCCTTCACTAATATTAAAGAA
>CAZNGA010000038.1:0-30063 GCA_964572485.1 uncultured Chitinophagales bacterium | reverse complement strand
GGTAAAAAAGGTAGCCCCCCTCGGGGCTTATAAACCTTTTGATAGATCTGAAATATTTAGACTATAAAACTTATAGTCTATATATTTCCTCTGCAAACCTACACACTCTCGGTTTCGATATCGAGATACCCTAGTTCAAATTGCTGGAGATTAGTTGTGGATATAATAACTCCATCAATTTCATCAATCAATCTGAACGTAGTTTGTGTAGAAGTCTTGATATTACGGAGTTCACCGTTCTTATATAAAAATTCAATTTCACTTGGTTCCAAATCGTCATCTATTTCAACGTCTTCTTTTTTTTCGTCAGAATCAACAACACTCTTTTTGGGCAATGGGTGCTTGCACTGTATTTCTGCTATTTCATCACAATTTATTATTGTGGACTCGATAAACTCTTCATCTTCATCTCTTTGTAATATATGAATATGAGTTTTCAATTTAAATTCTCCTTAGAAACAAAAAAGGAGAGGCGACCGCCTCTCCTACATAACTGATAAATATTATCTTAATTGCCTTTAACTCTCTGGGAGCAGACAATTCTTAATTCGCCACTTGTGGGGCGCTCCAGGACGTGATCGTCCTCAACTTTCCTTCCGCTAATACGGAACTCATATGCCATAGAACCATCAGGTCGGAAAAACTTTTCCTTCTCACCATTATCAAGCTGTTCGAGGGTCTGCTTGATGGTGTACCCGTCTTCGGCTGCAACTCCCACGGAAGAACTTCCGAGACGGATGAAATTTACTTCAAAAGGAAGGTTACCCTTGGTGGCCCTTCCGATAAAAATTCTGTCGCCATCACGAAGACAAGTATCTTCTTCAACATTGCAATTGTTTCTGGTGACTGTTCCCTGGACGAAACTCTTTTCTGCAAGATCAAGAAGATCTCCTACGCAGGAACCATTTTCCAGGCTGTACTCTTTGGTCTGTGACCCGAGTTCTAAAAGTTTTACTATTACCATTTTAAAAGCCTTTTTTTTAAAAGAAAAATTATAGTTTATTTTGTTGCGGCTTCCAACTCCTGCGTGATTATTGGCTCTCCGCCAAAAACCTTCAGATATAAACTTTCAGGATAGAGTGAAAACTGAACTTCATTCCACATTGGTAATCCGTTCTCCACTTCCTTTTCTTTTAAATTGTCGTGCCCGTAATTCGTATTGAAATGCTGGACGACCCTCTGGGTAGCCATGCTTGACAAAAACATGACTGTCGTGATAATGGACGCGCTTGCACCGCAACGGGATGCATCCGCCTCATCATCAGTATAAAGTGTACCCATCCACTCTTCCTTATGTTCAAGACTATTTGGATTGAACGCATAGACCCGACCGTCCTTCAATCCCATCCTAGTCTCAATAACCATATCGGTTTTGAATGAATACTGCAGATACTTCTCAAATATTGCTTTTCTACTTTCCATGGTATCGGTCAGTATAAACACATATGTTGATTGTATCAGCCTCTGATCTACTTTATCGTCAACCATCTGGTTGTACGCTTCGATCTTAAACCCACACTTGCGAAGAATAATTTCTTGCAGCGCTTCTACTTTTGGTTTTCCTACATGAGATGGTTCATAAATCTGATTACACAGATTATGATCTTCCACTTTGTCACCATCGAAAACCCTCAATGTACCTTGCTCGTTAGCTGAGTCTCCCCAACCTAATTGAGCAAGCAGTAATGCCACCCATGAACCGGTGGCTCCGGCCCCTACCAGAGTTATTGATTTATTCCCAATCTGTTTTGGGTCTATTAAATTAAGCTGTCTTGTAAAGTCCATATTAAACCCCGAAGCTTTGTTCTTCCCATAATCTTAACATTTCTTCAACTTCATCCTCTTCGAATGAATCTTTAGATTTTGGTAAGCCGCCGTGATTATTTAAATATGTAACTTTAGACTTTGAACCATTTTTCTTGTTCTTTTTCTTATCTACCTTCCCAGAAGGGAACATGTTTTGTTGGCGTCCTCCCCAGTTATTATGATAATTCATATAATAGTAATCGTTATCATGAGGATACGTTGTAGCTTTTGGAAGATTCAACTCTTTTAGCTCCTTGATTTTAGCTCTTATCTCGGACGTTTCATTGTCTTCAGAAGATAATTTCTTGATGTCTTTGATCTTATCAATTGCAGGCTTGCCTGTATCTGCCATAATTGTATTAATCGTTTCCATCTTGCTCTCAGCATAAGATGATGCATCGTCTTCTTCTACGGTCCATTTAATATGATCAAACCTAATCTGATTTTCATAATCAAAGAACGAGCACGCCATCTCACCATCTTTATTGCATATTACCCTTATTAGGAATGACTGAGTATCCTTCATCCTTTCCATGGCTTGATCCTCATCTTGTTTGCTTGGGCCAGTATCCATCGTATGATGAGAGTGGCCCCAAAGCCTTATCTTTTCTATATCTTCTTCTTTGCCATTATCGCACAGCCAATTGATCATGTCTGTTTCACCTTCTGGCGAGATTTCACATGTGGCACCGTGCGCTTCTGAGTGCTTTGGATAAAATACATCTCTTATGAAATAAGTGCCTTCTTCACGCTTATCTACAGCAGCGTAGAATCCAACTTCATGAGTATGTAGATCAACCAAAGCAGCTATCCACTTCAAGGCTCTCGTTCCAAAGATAATATTCGGGGGAATTTTTCTCTCTGGACTGAAAACTGTATAAGTTGTTGCTATTTTATCTGGTTTCAATTAATCTCCTTTAGTTGACTGTAGGCCAGTTTACTATGTGACGGCCCCATGAATCAAGAGGGTCAGGATTTCTTACGAATCTTATTAACACTTCAACTATAGAGTGAAGATCTCTCTCCACAAATGCATGATGCAAATGTTCGAAAGCAGAACCAAAACAAGGCGCTGATCTATTAGGGGTGTGCCCACACGCCCAATCTTCTCCACTACCCCTATATATCCTATCAAGATTAGTTATAGTAATAGGTCTGTTTGTCTCTGTGTTTCCAGAAACCAAAGCGCGAATACCTATTTCAAATTGCATTCTGCCAATCCTTCTTCTGTGGCCAGATATTTCACCATCAGTAATCATTTCCTTTGTGTTAATGACGATTGATTCGTCAGAAAAGAAAATATTATCCACCATATTATCGCCGTTATTGATTTCTTCAACTTGTTCTATCAATTTAGCAATTATAGGATTCCCTTGAACAGCAGCCATTAGCTCATCCATTTCTCTTCTGAGTGAGATAGCTTTTGTCCAAAGCTTGGTTAAGGTATCATTCTTTTCATGAAGATTTTTGGCTTTGCTTGATAACTCGTTTTCCATGGCTGCGGCTATCATTTCAGCAGCCCCATCTTTATCGAGCTGGTTAAATGCTTTTTCTGTCGTTACTTCAATAAAGCGACCGCCGCCATCTTCATCATCATCTTCAAGCTCTTGACCTTCCATGTCTTCTACAGCCTCAACCACGGGTATTGTTGCTTGTCCCGCCCTGTCATTGGCTGGCGCTATAGCTTGATCCGTTTGAACTGTCTCTCGATTAACAGCCCCTATAACAGTTGTTGATTGTCCAATATCTCGAACTTCGACCCGGTGACCGTTCTGTCTCGCAGCATGAGTTATTATCTCAACCGCTGCATTCCTATCGCTGACCATAAACCTCGGCCCTCCATCGCCATTAACACCTGGGCCCCCAGTCATTATCTGGAACACAGATTCAGGCATATTATCATATGTGACCCCTAATCCAGGGTCTATTAAAATTGTCGGCAATTTATCTCCTATTGTTAAATTTAATTTTCAATATATGTTGGTATCGCGTCTGCAAGAGCATCTGCAAGCATATCGTCAAACTTTGCATCTACTTCGTCAACTTCATCATCCTTGATTTCTTCTTCATCAAGATAATTTTTATTAGTGGCAATGGATTCTGATACTTCCGGCCACTTATTTATATATGCACCAGCAGTGTCATTTGTATTGGCGTCCTGCAAGAACAATATTAATTGATATACTAATTGGAACATGTCTCGCCTTTTATAAGCCTCAACCATTCCTGTCGCTAGAGATCCATGACAGATATGCCCATCTGAAAATACATGTGGAGCTTGCATTCCTGTTTCTATTCCTTCAACTTGATGTTTTGTATTAATAATTCTAACCGTATTATTTTGATTGTACGAATTATTAAGCATACCAATAGTTATATGAAATGTTCCGATATCGTGCCATCTCTTTGATCGCTCATCTTGGGCATATATATTCTGAGTGTATACATTAACTGTTCCATTGGAAACGTTAATTGACAACACTTCAGGTATATTAAGAGTTTCCTGATATGCGCTGAGAGCTTTCTTTTCTTCTTTTAAAGCAAAACCTTTCTCATCAAAAGCTTCAATTTGATCACGATACTTATTAGCCAGCTTACCAAATTCCATGGCCTTATCTAAATGAGTTTTGTATTCATTGGCATTGGTTTTAAATAAAGCTTTTATCTCGTCAATGACAGTTTTTGTATTAGATATTGAGAATTTAACATACTCTCCTTTGTTCTTTTCTGAAATTTCAGATTGATATTTTTTATCAATCCCTTCCATTTCTTTTAAAGAGATTCTTCTATCAAATCTTCTTGACAATTCTTTCAGGCATGTTTCAAATGCTTCTTTATTTGATGTTGTCTGGGAGAACATGAAATGTATAAAACATCTATCTCTTACTGCCCATACAATATTAGTTGCAGTATCTTTAAAGATTGCATCATACTTTGAATAAGATGACAGCTCCGGCTTTTCATCAATTTTAACAAGACGTTCGTCCTTCTCAGCTGATGTCAAAGATGAATCATTTCTTATGTTCTCTTTTACAGTATCCTTATTTCCTTTGACACAATATAGTTGTCTAATTTCATTTCCAAAACATATATGTGAATTTTCTTGTCCACTATATGCTCGGTAGAAGTAATTATTCTGACCTGGATTGACACACAAAAATATTGAGTGCTCCAAAACTTCAGATGGAGAGATTTTCTTTTTAAGACTGTTTGATATAGAGATGAAATCATCTGTTAGGACAATAATATTCTTATCAAGACTATCAGCAGTAGCTATTAAAGCTTTGTTATTAAAAGCATTGTTTCCATCAATAACAATCATCTTCTTTCCGTTTGGGGTGATATCTAATCTGACTGTACGGTGACTAAATTTATCGTTTATATATGATAAGAAGTCCTCTTCTGGAGTCGGTATGTGCACTTCTTCCTGAACAACTTCTTCTTCAACTTCTTCTGGATCATCCATGAGAGCTTCTGCAGCCTGCTCTCTTTGATCTTCTGGAATTTCATCATGATCAGGCGTAGGCGAAAATCTGTCACTCCTTGGATGATGATAATATTCTACGAACTTATTTTTAAATGAAGCTGCATCAAATCTGTGTGGACCAATATCTATAAAAGCATGGTATTGATCAATTTGTTTAGCGTCAGCACCAGTCAGATTGTGTAAAATATTCTCTTCCATCCAGTATCTATGGATGACAACTTTCATGCCGTGTACATCGGAATTAACAACATATGGCCACCGAAGGGAATATTGATCACCATCTCTTACTGATACGCATTTTAACGCGATTAAAATTCTGTCAAAATTTCTGCGACTTACCGTAGCCGCTTCTGTGCCGTCATTTAATACGAAAGGTTCGTAATCGACATTGATTAGATCTAATAACCATTTCTCGAAAAAACCGTACATCTAAAAAAATCCTCCTAACTAAGTTATACTTAATACTTCCATTATTGTTATTACAGAAAGATGTTAGCGATAACATCATATTTAACTAAATATACAAAGCCCTAACTTTGACTTTATATTTACCCAACATTCCCAAGAATCACAAACGAAGGCCTTAGTACCGCATTCTATTATGCGTTTTATTTTTAAGTCCTGCAGTTTTCTCGCGGCCCCCTTGTATTTCTTAGCTTCAATGAATACTCCTCCAGTAGTAGCTGTTGTAAAGTAGATATCAGGAATACCATTATCACTTGTCTTCATTATTTTGAAGCACACGCACTTTTTGCCCCATGATCTGAGATCTTTCAGTATTTTTGACTGGAGTTTTTCTTCTTCTGCCATATTAATCCTCAACCATGTCATCAAATTCATCACTATAAGGTATAAACACTGAAGCAAACGTTCCAGCATTAGTTGTGTTATGTATCCACCCTCCAGGAACTCTTATTATTTCTATCCCACTATCTAATTTGAACTTTTTGCCAATAGGACATTTATAATATGCGTCAGATATTTCTAAAGATTGATCATCAACATCTCTATCGTCATCATTAAATAGAATAATTTTTCCGGAGGCCTCTTCTACCCAGCCTAATATGCGGCTATAAATCCATTCTTGTTTAGTTGACCATTCGCAACCATCACCTATCTCGTCTTCGCTATTTGTATCTATTATTTCGCTTTTATATGCCTCCTCTGCGGCGAGACAAAGCGCTGACCGAAGAAATGCAACATTTTTCATTTTATCCATAAAACCTCTTATTTAAATTCTTTGATAATTCTACATATATGAACATATGAGAGATTATACTTGGACTGAAGCTCAAGAAAACTCATGCCTCTTTGGCGATCATCATATATATTCTGGTTTCTACGGTCTATTCCTGTTCTCAATGAATTAATGCCGTACTTTCTTCTTAATTTGAAGATATACTGCCTGGTAACGCTTAACTTTCTTGCTATTTTAACATCAGACCCCCAATGTTTTTGGCAATTAAGGATCTCCTCTTTGGTAAGATTAGATAATTTCATATTCTCACAATGTAAATGGAAATGGTGGAAGCGGGGAAGATTCGAACTTCCCGTTTAGCATAAAATTTCCCAATTGCTACTACATGCTTTTTCCTCTTTCCAGGTTTCGGTTTGCTTTTGCCAAAGGACCGGCCTCGCATTCCTAATCTCAGTTACATTCTTCTGTGACAAGTTCAGAGATCACTCCTATCACATCATATCTTCCTATATGACCATCCTACTCAAGCCGAAAGAATCTCCCGAGAGATGGGGCACAGCGGTTAGGCTAATGCATCTTCAGTCTGCTGAAGGCCAACCATTGACATAAAGCCAAGGATAAAACCAGCGTTAGACTGATATAATGATTTTGAGTTGTCATTTACAACGTTCAATGGATTTTTTAGGAGGCCAACCATCATCCTCCGCATGAAAACTTTTGTTCTATTTTACCCTATCGAAACCAATGCGCCCCCATTAACTAAAAAATATATAAAAACAAGAGAGGTGGCGCAACTGACGTCACGCCACCCCTGTTTTGCAGAGGAAATAGGTATTAACCCATCTCCACTATTATTATTCCAGAAATTATTGCTGTAATAACATTTTTTTACACATCAAAGACCTTTTCAATCGACTCAATCAGATCTTCTAGCTTATCTTTGTTCATTGCAGTATTCGCAAAACTTCTCACCTTACTAATAAGAGCCTTGTTTTTACATTTTGATTCAAATCTCTTCTTAAGTGCATTGAAATTGGCCGAGTGACCCAAATTTACGCCAGCAATGTACTTAATAGACATGGCCAACTCTTTTTCATTGGCTTTTTTCATCAAAATCATACCCTGAGAGCTACTCGAGCAAATAAATTGACCTGCATTAGCCAATCTTTTCTTTGCAATAGTGACTCTTCCCTCAGAAAGGGAGACTAGATTGTTTAAATCCATCTCAGCACTGGCAAGAATATTCCTTTGCTGCGTAATGCTCATTGATGATTTGATAGTTTTAAGAATCTTTGAATCATATATCTTCTTTCGAAGATTAACCGAAAGATCAATAGCACGATATGGCTTTTTATTAACAACCCTACTGATGATGAACTGGCGGGAGCGACTTTTGTCACTCCCATTGAGAACTTCGAGTACATCATTATCGAATTCTCGTAACATTTTTTTCCTATCAACATTATTGCCTCTAGGTTTTTTTGTATTTTTCAAAAATACTCCTTTAAGTTTAAGTTTAAGTTTCTTTTAATTTTTTTATGTCTGCTTTAATGTCTACAGCGAATGACTTCATTGAATCTAGACTTTCTCCGAAATCCTCTTGCTTCACAAGAACCTCTGATAAAACTCCCGCAATCTTCTGAAGAGCTTTGTGAAGCTTATCTACATTTACATTGGGTTCAATTTCTTCTACATGATGATCCTCCTCTATTTCACATTTAGATGTAGAAGATCGATCCCACATAGCCTTAGCTAATTTTTCATTTGGTTCATATTTATTATTCCAATAACAAAATTTTCCTTCTTTTAAAAATACACCCATATTATCTGGTCCAGCCATAGGACCAAATTTGGCATTCCCAAGCTCTCTTGTGAATAGCGTGCTTCCTGCGGTTGTTTTTCCTTTATCAAGTATCGTTTTTATCTTTTTAAGGCGTTTAACCCTTTTGCTTGTTGTTATTTTTACTCCTGACATGTGATCCTCCTAATAAAAAAAGGCCGGAGAAACTCCGGCCCATTGTGTCTGATTTATGATAAATCTATTTCATAAAATCCTCGCTAGTTCAGATAATGAAATCGATAAATCCTGTTTGTTTTTTAAAGCCTTTATAATAAGTTCATCTATAGAACCCTCCACTATAATGTCTCCAACGGTAACTTTCTCTTCTTGTCCCTTTCTGTGCTGCCGGCCCTCTGCCTGCTCTCGTTGAATAAATGAATATGAATTACTAAAGAAATACTGGTAACATGAAAACTGAATATTATGACCGACACCCATTTTAGATGGATTAGCCACGATATACGGTATTCCTGTTTCTCTGAATATTTTTATTTGTTCAAATGCGTCTTGTGTTTTATAACATGTTAAATACGAATCTTCTCCAAATGCTTTGGAAATTCTTTCGGATATCATTTCAACTGCTGGAATATAATTAGTCCAGATGATAACCTGTTTTCCTTGTGGGATATTATTCAATACCTGAGTAAGGAGATCCAATTTAGGATTCTCGTTCAGCGTTATAATATTGCTGTCGTTTATCTCTTTACCATTTTCGGTAATTTTTACTCTCGTATTGATATAAAAACCTGAGGCTATTTGTCGTAACTTAGTGGATAGTACCAGTGCGTTTTTCGCTACCAAGGTATCTTCACATGATCTGTCACAACAGCCATTCTTATTACATTTTCCACACATATCATCGACTTCCATGATGAAATCAGTTTTCATTTGATTGTAAAGTTTCTTTTGGTCCCCACTCATTGCACATTTATATGCTTGTCTTATTATCGGGGGGAGATCAAGGCATTCATCTTTACTAAAATGAACTGCCAATTTTCCTATTATTTTTCTAACAACTTCGTGAGATCCTGGCGCAGGTTTCCATATATGACCGTCAGGATCAACTGTGTACATATGAGTCCGCCTGAACTCAAAATGTTTAGCATAGGGAACTGTATCTGGACCAAGAAATCTATATGGCATATAAAATGACAATAGATTATTAGCATTTAAAGTTCCTGTGATGATGTATTTATATTTTACAAATTCAAACTTAGCTATCATAGCTTTAGTTTGTCTGGATTTATTGCTTCCAATCCTGTGTGCCTCATCAAGGACCACCATATCGAAATATTCATCATTGAATAATTCAACTAGACTGAACATAGATTCGTAATTCGCAATATAAATATCATAATCCTTATTCTTTTTACTTGCCTTATATCCTTTGTTTAGGATTTGATTGGCTTGTTTCTTCTCTCCCAGAACGATACCTTTCAAATGGGGAGCTTGTATTGATAGCTCTTCAAGTACATTCTTCTTTAAAGTTGATAGCGTTATTACTAAGGCTTTCTTGACTTGGTTTCTTTTAATTTTTTCATCTATTGCCCACAAGTAAGGACCTGTTTTGCAGGTCCCAGGGTCAGCGAGTATTGCGGCAGCATCAGTATAGTTAATCATATTAAAGATTATTTTTTGATGTTCCATTGGTGCGTACTTACCCCTACACTTGTAGTCAAAAGCGACCTTCTTTCCGTACTGAGATTTTATTTTTGCTATATTCGCCTCTCTTTTAGTTATGTTGGCGCTTAATTTTTTAACAATCTCTTCCGAATTTCCGATCCAATTGATTCCATATTTTATAAACTTGTAAATCTTAGGCCCAGATTTTAATGGTATTATTATCTGAAGCTTTAGTCTCACTTTACTACCATCCATCATGGCTTGCATAACTTCTAAAAGTTCTTTGTCGTTACATCCAATCAAAAAATGATTCTTATCATGTAATCTTATGTCCAATTGAAAAACCCCGTTTTAATATGGTTATTCTCTACTATTGCGACGAATCGCACTTTCCACTTTTTAATATCAACAGAATAGTGAAACTCAATCCCGCCTTCAGTATGTCTTGATTGCTCTTCTTTGAAATAACCCTTCTTATTGGCGTTTGCCAGAGTACTTATTATAAAAGACATCATACCTGGTGGTGATGTTAGTGACTCTGATGGGTTACTTTTATATACATCATTTTTAATTACTGGATTAGAATTTGCCAATTCCGCCAGTCTTGTCATTATCTGTCGAAAGGCATGATCTGTAATTTCGGTGGCGTAAGCTCTTTTTTGTTTTTCTGCATCTAACTTTGTTTTATATTCTTGTAAAAGTAATTTTTTATTTTGTAAATTAATTTCCGTTTCATTAATATCACTTAAAGTTTCGGCATAATTAATATAAATATCACTAAGATTCTCCATATACTTCCTCTTCAAATGCGATTAAATCATATCCTCTGTTTTCGTCGTGAACAATTCCTCTATATTGAAAATCAGTTATCTTCTTACCGCTATCATGAAGCATATCCATCAATTTAACTAAAGTCGTTGTCCTTAAATTGTTTCCATAATCTTTTAAAGAATATGATAAAACATTTCTATGATTCCCTCTAACGAATCTTGCGAAAATAACTCCGGAATCGATAATATGTTGATCAACGGTATCAAAAGATATTTTTGAAAATAGTAATAAGTCATTATTATTCTCTTTAATAAAATCTTTTGTTATTACTAAACAGTTTGATCTGGTAAAATATGGTGTATTTAATTTCGTTCTTTTGTATTTCCCAATTAGAAGACTCTCCGGCCAGAACTTTATTGGCCTAATCCTGAACAACTCAAAATCATCATCACTCTCGTCCCTATATATTTCAATATCTTTTCCTTTATAATATTTTAAAAATGAAGGGGTTCTAATACTTGTTGCTCTGGGCCCGTAATGCACTTTCATCCAGTGTTTTTCAATCACTAGCATATTTTCATAGTCAGGAAATTTAGCTGATATATAACCATCTGAATTTTCTTCAACTACGAATCTTATATGATTCACGCTATTGCTAATCATAAACATTGTAATTTCAATATCGTTGATAACGAGATTTTTTGGTTTTACTTTCTGTATCATAACTCCTTTGATTTAATAAAGCGAGCGCCGTCACCAGCGCTCACTAATTTTTTTCTTTATTTTTTCAACAGTCATATAAAATGATGAAACTGTCAAACATCTAACAACAACTTTAGTTGATACAAATATTAACTTAGATAACACCTCACCCCCGAAATAGCAATATTGCCTCGGGTAGCTTATCGCTTCGGGTTAAGTGTTTATAAAGCCTTTACTTTGACTTTCTTTGCTAGTAAAGGCATCAAATGTTGTTTTTGTCTTTTTGCTAGAAACCTCGTCAAGCTCTTCTTCGGTCATTTCTATGTCCTTGCTTTTACACAAAGCCTCAAATGACGTTTTTGTTATGTTAAGAAATTTAACAAGATATTGGATATCCACACCTTTCTCTAATAACCTCGTCATAACTTTCTCTGCGCTGAATGACCTATCTTCTTTTACATAAAAATCCAATACAGCTTTTTCGTCTATGGTTACTGCATCAGAACATTTATCTATGAAAGACTTACATAATTTCTGCAACCTACTATTCTCAGTCTTGTTTGCTTCAATACGTTTCCACGCATTCTTGCAATCCTCAGTATCAAGAATTCTGAATGTAAATGGATTTCCTATATCGTTAATCCTTTGCTTATCAAACAATGGGCATTTGGCGTCTTCTCCGATATGACAAGTATGACAATACTCGTTCCTTATAGGGGGGAAGGCTGACCCATCAGTTTTAAGCATTTCTGACTCAATGGCTTGTACAGAATCATTTATCCATCTTAAAGCTTTATCTGCTATAGCCTTTATGTCAGTAATCTCATCTTCGATCATTTTTCCATATCTTATATATTCGATACGAATTATGATCTTCTTGTAGCTCTCTTTTGGCAAAAACATATATACCAACAATAGATATACTTGCATTTGACGATCATTCTTCAATTGCTCCTGTTTTAACATTGCTCTTGATGTTTTATAATCCGTTATAATAATGTACTCACCAAAATAATCAATTACATCAATAATACCTCTGAAGAAAGCTTTGTTCGAAAAGAAATTACCAATTGTCTTCCAGTTCTTATCAAACGCTAACCTTTTTTCGGTTATTGTAATGTCTCCAGGAGTCAGCGAGAAATCTTTAAGGTCATAAAATCTCGCCATTATCTTTTCGATATCCTGTATTATTGCAGGATCGTCACACTTATAATGTTCAATTGCCTTTTGGATTATTCTGTCATATGTTTCCCAATCCGGCATAGATGGCCTTTCATAGGAGTCATCAGCTATAGTGTGATCCATTTGATATATTATCGACGACTTACCATTAATACCTTCAAAGAAATTCTTAATCTTGCCGGGGTCATCATGTAAATAGAAGCCGAAATCTTTTACTGTTACATCTTCTTCATTCTTATTAAGATTTGCGGCAATATCTTTAGCGGCCTCTTTATTTATTATTAAATTCTTTAATGCAAAATAAGCTTGAAATTTATTGGCAAATAATTCTCTATAACACCAGTTTCCAGCCCACTCTGCGATTTTATGACAGATTTTCCCGGTTTCGAAATAACTCTGCTGAGGCTGAGGTATCTTTTTGATATACTGCATATACCATTTGAAAGGGCATTGCCTGTAAAGATTTATCCTGGAATAGGAATAAGCCTGGGTAGCCATAAGCTTCTTATCGTCATCCGATGGTATTACACCAAGTTTCTTAAGGTCTTCTGGCTTGGCTGGCTCTAAATCTCCAAATAATGGTAATGTTTCCTGAGCTTGTCTTTCCTGCGTCTCAGACTTCTTTATACAGCAGAAGAGCTCAATAGTCTTCATGGTATCGTATTCGGCCCTGTGAGCATCTTCATCGTTCCATGCTATACCAAACCTTTTACAGGCAAGCTTAAGCTTATTACCGCTCCTATACTGCTTCCTGCATATCTGAAGCGTATCCTCACAATACTTTGGTTTTATTTTTATAAACTTTAAATCAAAGCCTATTAGATTGTGACCAACTATAGTCCTATCTCCGAAAAATTTAGCCAACGCTTCTCTTACTCCGTCTTTTAAGTAATTTGGCTTGTTAGTCAGCATCTCCATTGTAATTCCATTTACAGCAGATGCTTTAGGTGATATATATCCAGACATCGGTACACACATCTCATTAAAGATTTCACCAGTTTCGCCATTTAAATTAAATTCAACAGCTACTACTTCTATTATTTCATCTTGTGAAGAGTTAAGACCAGTGGTCTCAGTGTCAACACCTACAAAAGGAAATTTTTCTATATCCAATTTTGTACCACCCTTTTTTAATTATTGAGCTTCATCTTCCTTCATATCATCTATGAAGCCCTGAAGTTTTTTGTTTAAGTTTACATATATTTCAGCATCATCAGGATTGGCAGTTCCTTTGAGTAGAACACCAACACCAGAGATCATCACTACCATTTCAAGCTTAGAGAAGTCTGTAACCACTTCTGTAACTTCGTTTCTTATTTTAACACCATAACTCTTCTTAACACCATCCTCAACCTCTATGACCCTTTCTTTTAAATAGGTATTGTCATCTGATAGGTCACTTATGGTTTTAAAAAGATTTTGAATCTGACGCTCACTATCGCCAGATAGTTGTATGTAGTTTTTTGATATCTCCTTAGATTTAGACATTAAGTTTTTAAGCTTAACTTTATTCTTGTAATTAAGGATTGTTAAAATTAAACACAAAATTAATTCTAACGCTATTATTGTGAATGCTATTAATAGATACATTACCACCCTTTTTATTATTCCATGCGGAAATTGTTAATAACAATGAACTGCGCTAATCTCGCGCACTATTTCATGATACTTCTTAAGATTAAGATTGGTTTTAAATCTTTTTATGTTATTTATAATCCAATTTGGATCGTCAAGTTTTTCGTTTGGGATTCCAAAATCCTTTAACTTATCTCTGAGGGCTTCATATCTTGTTACCCACGGATCTATTGCTATTCCCATTGTTTGCCTCACTCTTTTAATGTAAAAAAAAATACCATTAACTGAAATAATTTTAATATGACTATTTTGAAACGCGCTGTAAATTGGATGGAGCCGATGGTGTTATATATTTGATTCAGTTGGTTTATACTGCCGAAACCAGCGTTAAAATCGCGCAGAAACGACTGATCGAATTTTTGAGGTATGCTGAAAATCGCAATAAGTTCCAGTTGATTGCAAATCAATGGAATGTTTTGCGGCTTTTAGCACTTGCTTATCTGAGTTCCGTAGCCGCGTTAGCGTGCAGGATCGAAGATAAGTGCCGAGAAAATGTCGATCGAGGGTGAATAAAGACTTTCAGTGGTTTTCTACAGAAAAATCCGATCAATTCAATCGTTGGTGGGCTTGTCAGTGCGTATCGGAACATTTTTACCAAAAATGTGCAGAGGAGCCAAGCCTGTAGACGTTGAATCGGTCGGATAACGAAAGTTTTATGAACCGCGTTCGCAGCGATTAGCGTTGCAGGCAGTATATCCTACTTAATCAAATATTGTACACCTTGGCACAATCCATATTACAAGAGAGTGATTGTTTTTAAATAGATAACGAACCGCCATCAAGTGTCACTACACTTAAAATCTCATATTAAAATATTAAACTAGTACAACTAAATTGAAAATTGAAAATGAATATGCTAACCCGAGGATAGAACATGCGGAGGTCCCAAAACAAGCGTGTCGTAAGACACGATGTCTGGAGACGGGATTGTTTTGGTTCGTCCGCGATGTCTATCCTGGGGTAAGCTATGAATTGATAATACCAGTTAGTATTCTCAAATGGACAACGAATCGTTATCCAAATAAATTTCTTGTACTTTAAATTTCCTTTATAGAAGTGATGTTTGATTCTAATACACAGCCATTTACTGATTTTGGCTCGAATATGAATTCAGTTTCATTTTCTAATAAATTTTTGAAATGATTATCATTTCTTACGATTACCTTCATGCTAAATGTAGCAGATACATTAACAATCTTCTCATTTGCTTTTGGCATATTTATCTCCAATAAAAAACGGGGATGGCTTTTACACCATTCCCTAGCATAACCATTGATAGAGAGCCATTTATGGCCCTACCAGCAGCTCCGCGCCCGTAAGCTTAGGCGCCTAGGACCGGTCTTCTGCAAGCCGCGCCGGCGCATTTCCTCAAAGAGGAATACCCAAACGTCAACCGATACGGTTGATAAGGCAGCTTATGCATTGATATTAATATAAAAAATATAACTAAGTTGAAATAGTATTTTATCATAATCGTCGGGACGTTTGTGATCTAAGTCGGTGCGCGAAGCGTTCTTCAATAACGCCGATCTTAGTCACAACGGCCATGACGAAAATGATCAAATTCGATTTGAATTGCTTTATAAAATACCAAACGGAGCATTTGGCGAATTTTCTTATATTCTTTAACTAGATAGAGCAGTATACTTACTGCGGATATTGCCAGGCGGGCTAGAGGGCCATGTTGCGATCGGATCGTTTTGTCACGAGTCGACGCAACGTTGGCCCGTATCTCCGCCTGGCAAAAATTTAATAAAGACCCTGAGCAATTAATTACACCTGGTTCTTGCCGAGTTTGCAACGAACAGGCGGGTTTTATTATAAAAGGTTATTTGCTTTCAACATCTCTTCCATTTCTGTCTTACTGGGCTTCCTAAGTCCTTTAGGTATCCAGTCAAGCAATCCGGGAAGTGCTCCAACCATTTTTGATTCGTCATTGAGATTGTGTTTTGCCACAAATTCTTCCCAGGCTTTATCTGTTGAGAAAGCATTAGTCTTATGCTTTCCAAGTTGAACTTCTTCACCATTTGTAAAAACAAATGTCATTACTCTCTTTTTCTTAGCTGCTACCGGTTTCTTTTCGATTGCTTCTTGTGCGGCTGCTTCTGCCATGGTTTTCTCCATTTATTGTTAAAAGAAAATACTGGCGCGATCAATGATCACCATCCAATCACGTCAATATATAATAGATATATCGTGTCGGGATGTCTTGCAGAATAATATTCTGCCTTCTTTTACACAACTAAATTGAAAAATTGAATCGGGGGCCGAGGATTCCCCGGTACTCTTCGTCCTGCACCATAATCAGGATTTTTATCCTGATTGTTGGTGCGGACGAAGTAGTGTAGGGGAATATCCTGGGGCCTAAGTGAATATTTTCACTATTTAGATCCCTAATCTATCGAAACAATAGAATTAAATTCTTGTGTTTTATTTTTCCTTTTTATCGTCGTCTTTATTTTCTTCTAATAAAGCGTCAGCCGCTGCCTTACCAGCATCCCCTGAAACTTTTTCTTCTTCTTTTTCTTCCTTAAAATCATCTGGAGATGTTATAGATGGAATATCTCCTTTATCGGCGTTAGCCCCAAAATTGACAGCTATTTCCTTCTGGTCATCAAGATCCATTGGAACTCCGATTTCTACGTCATCCTTCTGTGACGACTCAATCAATCTCTGTCCAGCGTTTTCAAGCATTGACATTGATCCCTCAGACCCTACCATTTTAGCCTGCTTACGCCTCGTTATTAGGCCTCTCCTTATTGGCTCCATCACCAATTCAGTAAATTCCTCAGTTGGCATTATATCTGTGATATAAATTTCACGCCCTCCTGATTTTGTTTTTCTATGTACCATCTGTAACTTGGCGCCAAAGAACCCATCAAATGGTAATGGCTTTTTGGCCTCCATTTGTTTTACTGCATGCGCCGCCTGTAGTAGCGTCCACATATCATGCAGAGATGACTCGATTCCCATAATTGTATTGATTGACCTTGTTTCAAATCTATAAGGGTTTGGGGCCATATCAACAACTGGAAAACATTTCATCAATCCGATAGGCTTGCACTTACCATCCCTAAAGTCCGGACAATCTTTATATATACAGCCTTCTTTTCCATCAAATTCTCTATTGATCCATATTCTTTCACCATCAGGGCCAAATGTTAAATATTTTGCATTCGTACCTTGACCATGACTCTTGCACATCAGACCTTCATTCCCTGAGTACATTGCCAGTGAGCTTTCCCACATTTCCATAATAGTTTTGTATAGACTGACAATTTCTATTCTTCTTGGCATTTTATTTGGATTGGTTTGGCTTTTCTCTAAAGCCTGCTGTACTGGCTCATTAAGAATCCATTCTTTTATATTTGCCGTCTTCTGTGATGCTCCAAGCCTTTTGACCGTCACCACTTCTTTAAGGAACCTAAAGAATCCACATGCTACTGGATAATTCTTTTTATTAGGCCCCTCTCCTGGCGCAAAGCCAGCTGAAATCTTTCCTCTGTATTTCACGATTTTATTAAGTTCCCCATATTCATCGTGCGTTAATCCTTTGATCATACCCTAATTATCCTCCGTCATGGTAGGAACATCTGGAATGTCTGCAATCTCACCTTCATTTACTACAGAAGCGCTATCATCAGAACTGCTTTCATCATTAACCTCTGGTTTTATGTCATTATAATCTTCAGGAGAAGTTGTTGGCGCTCCTTCTTGAACAGGATTTTCTTGAGCAGGCTCTTCCTCAATTATTTTATTTGACACACTCTTTTCTCCAGGCATCGCTTTTGATATCATCTTAACAGATGTTACTGGCTTATTATTGTACAGTTCATCCTCTATAACGACCATGACTTTCTGTTTCATCTTGTGGTCTTTTATTAGTTCTGCTGGCATAATGATTTTACCATCTTCATCCATTTTAAACGTCGGATTAAGATATTCATCTATCCATGCTGCTGAATGCCTTACATCTTTCTCGCCTGTTAGAGCTGCAATCTGCGGCTTCATAACACTTGCAAGTTTTTCCATAGTATCATTACTTGCGCCTTTGGCGGCACTGAGACAAATATTGGTAAACTTTGATGAGCCTTTTGGAACAGTATCTGTACCATCTACAACTTTCAAATTCAATCCTAACATAAGGGCATTTTTAGACGATGCCCATATTTCAGGAGTTGACCTTATATTACCGTCCCTGTCTCTATATGCGAAAGTTGAAACTTCCATTAAATATCTACCAGATATCTTCAACTCTGGAGCTCTCCCTTCTGCGCTAGCTTTATCCAGATGTTCTTGTCCTGCTTTAATCTCCTCTTCCGACTGGCCATCGAAAAATTGTTTAAGAACGTCACTCATTATTATTCCTCCGTTAAATTAATTGAGCCTCTCAATATAGTTATTACATAATGATTTTTATAATAACTAGAGTCGGCTGAAGCCTAGCCGACATCAATAGTTTCATACTCTGCTATAAAATTTTCAATATCATCATTATTCATTCGATGATCATCTATCTTTTCCCAAACAACATCAATAACATTGATTGGGTCTCGATTCTTCGAATCGTATTCAATTCTTATTCCATCATAATATTTTTCAAAACCTAATGGTTTAGGGTCAAAGGTGGATAACTGGTCTAATATATCCTGAGGTATATCATCCTTTTTATGAAGAGTCTTTATCTCGTCTTCTGGAATAACAAGCTCTTTCACCATTAGCTTAACAAGCCAATCATTTAAACATGGATTGCTTAAATTATCCTTATCAGGTAGTTCAAATACTGAATGTATTGTCATATACCTCCTAAGTCCAGGAACCTGTTTAAGAGTGTTCTTAATTATAGCCTCTTTCTTAGCGATCATTATCTTGACAGCTTCACCAAATGCCTCATACTGCATGAGAATGTTGCCATGCTCCTTACACCATTTCATTTTGATAAAGAATTGACATAATGACTTAATATCAGAGTTCTTCCAATTTCCCCAATCTACCCTTTCGCCCTTTTTTAGCGTTGCTACGATTCCTGCTAAGTTTCTTGACTTCCTCAAGATTTTTGTCAGCAGATTCAGACGCCTTAAGCTCGAGTATATTAGATTTTGACGCTTTATCACCAAGTGTTATCCTTTCTCCTAACCAGGTATTAAACATTGAAGTTTTCTTATACATACCACGACCGGTCCTTGAAAAACAATTCCTTGCCGTGATCACTCCTATAAACTTCTGGCCTAAGTCATTTATAAAGCCACCATATTTCATTGAAGTATCATTACAAGCATCAGGCATATACAATTTATTATTTGATACTAGTGATAGATAATCATAGAAAATCTGTGTTATGGCTCTTTCAGTAAATTCCTCTTCTTTAAGCAATTGGCCGAGATCAACATATTCAGAAATATTCTCCATGAATCTCATATTACCTAAAACTTCATGACTTCTTATCATTGCAGTATAATGATCCATCCTCATATTTTGATGACAATATATTTCATTAAGAAATTCTACAACATAATCCAGATGTTCTTTCTTCACATAGATTTTATTCCAATCATCCTCGACGGTGGAATATAACATAGTGGCAACAGAGATAGACAGCCTTACAAGCTTTACTCTTTCCTGATTTACCAATTGAACAGTTTGATGGTATTTGTTGTTTAATTCTACATTTTTCTTATTAACGTATTCATTAAACCCATCCTCAAATTCTATTTCATCAGATTTCCTTGAGTATGCCCACATTATTAAATGCCGACACTGATACTCGTTGAATTCTGTCGTGATTTCGCTGTAGTCTGATTTAAACTTCTCTATGGCGACATCAGTTCCCTTAACTACAAATGCCACATCAAATCTAGCCAGCACCTTATCTGATAAACACAACTCTTTAAGGAACTGTATTCCGTAATTGTATTTCTTCTCATCTTCCTGACGCCACTGTCTGGCATTAGAAAGCATTATCTTCCTACACCTGGCAACTGTAGTGCTTGAGACAATCTTACTGATATCAGCCACACCCTCAGATCTAACATTAGTCATATCGAACAGTACGGGAATATCAATTTCACTCATTTCATCAATTATTACCAGACCTCCATCATTCATTGGAATTTTACCCCAAGATATATGACCTTTCTGTTTGGTTGGTGATACACCACCTATCAGGCCTGACCTGGACACGCCAGAAGATCCAGCGACTATCTCACCTATTTTATAATGCTTGTGAAGAAATTTACTTATCAACGTCTTACCCGTCCTGGGGTCTCCGGCAATAAGGACTTCAACCCATCCTCTTTTAACTTCCGGCAGCATCTTATTATCCAATTCTATAGTTGAGAAAAACGCTAAATCATTCATAAAAAATAATTCCTGTCTTCCAGTTATTCCTGCCGCATCTGCGAAGATTTTATATCTCCTCTTAAGGTGATCACTTATAGACTCGCCCTCATTGGGAGTAAAAATACTCAAAAGATCATGGACATCCTGGTCCATTTCAAATGCCTCTATGGATGTTTCCATAGGCTCACACTTATCAATAAATAATACAGCATGCTGACCATTCCACGCCGTAGTCTGTGACGCCATAAACTTATACGGCTTGTTAGGATATATATCAGAGTCTCCACGAATATAAGCATCCATATCTATATCAGCATTGCTAGCAAATTTAGACCCATCTTGATCTAGATCATTATAACCGCCAACATCCTTAGAAAGAGTTACATGGAGAAGTTTCTCGGGTTTGCCATCAACTATCATACACCATCTGCAAGTATCATGTATTGAACATAATTTCTTTAAATGCTGCATTTTTTGATTGTCAGTTACTTGTACAAGACCTAAAATATTATGATCACTAATCTCAATACAATGATTATCATTTATTGATTCTTTTGGAATCTCTCTCATGAATTTTATAACCATTTCTTTGTTTGTGCCGAAACCGTGTTTCTCAGGAAGAGAACAGTTTTTACATTTGCCATCCATTTTTTCTTCATTACCCATAGCTCTACAGCTAACAGTAAACTCAGTTGGATACATAAATGCAGAACAATTAAAGTCAACAACCGAAGCAACAAGCTCAAGCTCTTTTGACCTATCAGCAGAGAAGTATTTTGATGTCCTAGCCTCTTGAAGCGTCACTTTAAAGACTTCTTTCCTCTTCCTTTCAGTATTGTAAGTGAATACTGGAGTTTCTTGAATCAATTTATCAAATTCTGTTTTAGCTGAATCATCAAATCCATTCTTTTTCATGAAGTCAGTAAAATCTTTTTCAGACCGTTTAATTTTAGAGACTTCCTTCTTAGCTTTTGAATCCCAGTATTTTACCTCATGAGTTAACTCAGGATCTAAACCATTTGGATTTATTTCTGACTTATTAAGGTCTACAATCTTTATCTGCTTAACATAGGGAAATAAAGACATGGCAAGCTCTTGTGCTGGCTTCTGTGACGCCTCGTCAGAATCAAAACAAATTACTATTTCCTTTCCTTTAAACAATTGCTTGGCATGATTTCTACCAAATACCGTATCTACATTCTTAGCTGAAATACTTCCAAAAGTAACTGCACCCTCATATCCGAATGATAGAGCACAATACAAGTCAGGCTCACCTTCCAAAAATAATATTTTGTGTTTGGTAAAGTTATTGATCGGTACAGGAGTTTTATCGCGATGTTTATAAGGAAATACCCATTTGAAGGTAGGGTTGCTGGCAGTAGGGTCATATGCTTTAGCATTTACGAAATCACCTTCAGCATTAATCATCGGGAATACATATTTCCAACGCCTATATTCTTTTCCATATTTATCTTTTGTTACGTGTTCAAACCATCCCAATTTGTGCCGCTTTATAATATCCTCAGTTATCCTGCGATTCTGATATAAATAATCCTTAGCCTTTTTATCCTTTAAAAGATTATCAACCCATTTATTCAAATCTTCCATAGGAAGCATGGTCATCTCTTTAGCCATTGCTGTAAGTTCGCCACTTAATATCCAGGGGCGACCAAGCTTTTTCATTTTTTCACTCTGGAGTATTTCATATAAATTCCGGAGATCTTTTGAATTTCTTTCAGCATTCTTATCATACTCTTTACTGAAATTAAGGTATGATGTTTCATTAAGCTCAAGGAAATCTATAAGGAAATCTGTATACGAATCTCCACTAGGCCCTCCTTTTATATAATCCCTCCAATATTTTTGAAAGTTTCCCTTAATTCCACATGCGAAACATGTCCATTTACCAGTAGACTCATCTATTGATAAAGACGGCTTTAAGTCAGTACCTCCACCGTGAGCCTCTGCATTGAAGCAGAAAAAGTTTCCTTTTGGACCTCCTTTGCGAAGACCAAGTCTCTCATAATAAGTATGGTATTTACCACTCATATGCATTTCAGCGCTACCGAATAGAGCTTTCAGGTCAGCCTTCTTCACTTTATATTTACACCCCATCCTTAACATCAACCTCCGTTAATTTTAATTTTTTTCCAATTATATCTTTTGATTTCATTCTTGTGATTTCGGATTATTTGGAGGCTGTGTATCAGTAGATTCTGGAGATATTACATCATCTAGATTAGGAACAACTTCAGCTTGAGCCTTCTCTTCTTCCTCTTTTTTAATAAGGTCAAACTTAGCTTGTAGCGGTTGACACGCTATATTACCGTTTCTCTTGACCTCTACCATTAATATTGACATTGGCCTCCCATCAACCATTATTGCCACTTCTGCGCGATCAGAGAACCCTGACGCTGTATGAATTTCATATTTAACTCCATTCTGGAGAACTCCTTCAAAAACTTTTTCAGCCATAAATGCTATCCTTATTTAAAAGTGGTCGTAGTGAACTACCCCTCAACTAAAGATTGAGAGGCTTTAATCGTACTCACATACGATCTTCCTACACTGGTTTCTAACGAAGTCCCATAACTTGTAGGCTTAGATTTCTGAGTGTTCCTAGTTGACTCAGTATTGTCATTTTCATTTATGTTTACGAAAGAGAAGTCTCTTATATTAATAGATGCATTGACATCTCTATCATGGTGGCTACTACATCTAGAGCATGCCCATTCTCTATATTTCAGCGTCAGATCGTGTTTTATGTATCCACATACAGAGCAGGTTTTTGAACTAGGCTCGAATCTTCCTATGGTTAAGACGTTCTTTCCATACCAATCCGCTTTATAGCGTAGGAATCCGAAGAACATCCCCAATCCTAAATCCTGAATGTGTTTAGATAAATAGCGATTCTTAAGCATTTTTATTACATTCAAGTCTTCTACGCAGATCGTTTGGTTTTCACAGATAAGTTTTGCAGAGACTTTATGTAAGAAATCCTTTCGTTGCCAAGCTACTCGTTCGTGGAGTTTTTGTAAATTTAGCTTTTGTTTCTCAGCGTTATTAGATAAAGGAGAGCTTTTTGGATTCTTCTTTATCTTTCTAGAGAAAGCTCTTTGAATTTTATTAAGCCTTCGCTGATTATTAATCAAATGTCTTGGATTTTCTATTGTTTCACCGTTACTGGTAACAGCAAATGATTTAATGCCAACATCAATACCTATTGATGTTTTCTTTTCTATTTTAGATTTAACTGGAGGCATCCTCCCGTCTTCAATCAAAATTGTCACATAGTAACTACCAGACCTAGAGCATTTAATATGACAGGTACCTATTTTGCCTTCAAATTTTCGATGAAAAATGGTTTTTATCGGCTCTTTGAATTTAGGTATTTTTATATAATCTTCATCGAAATCAATCTTTAACGATTGAGGTATCTCAAAAGATTGTTTACTTTTTCTTGATTTGAATTTAGGGAACCCACCCTGTTTCTTGAAGAACCTTGAATAAGCAGTATCTAAATGAAAAAGTACAGCCTGTAGGGATTGGGAATTAACTTCCTTAAGCCAACAAGTAGATTTTTCTTTTTTCAATTTAGGAATTTCATTTTGTATATCATACCTAGAAAGTGATTTTTGGGTTTGTTTATAGTGTTCTATTTTCTTTGATAAGCCAAAGTTGTATATCCATCTAGCGCAGCCAAAATTCTTTGCCAAAAGAACTTTTTGTTCATCGCTTGGGTATATCCTGTATTCGTAGGTTTTTTTCATATTATTATTTAGATAAATGTTGCGAAAAAACTTTTATGTTAAAATATGGTTATAACATCCCATAGTCCAGACACAAGATGTTGTGGCCCGATTATGAAAAACCTCAATTTCGTACCATTTTTTTTATTCAATTTACTGTGATCTTCACAACATATTGTGTATTAAAACTAATTAAGGCACAATACACTGGGTACCATATGTTGTGGTTCAGTTTTTTGAGTGTTCATTTTTAGGCTAAAAAAGCCAATTTTATTCTTCTGCCAATTTGGCAACTTTGTTAGGCTTTTCCTCAGAGGCCTCTTTAGGGACATCCTTAATCTCACCATCATCAACTTTTTCGACAGCATCTTTAACTTTCTTTGCCATCTTTTTTACCTCTTCGCTAACTCGCCTCTCAGCCTCTTTCTTAATGAGTTCCATGATGTTATCCTTGAACGTCCCATTAGTAAATATCTCTTCATTAGGGTTCAGCATATAGAGCTTTACAGCCGTCAACATCAACGCCTGGAAGTTAATTTGATGTCTTTGTCGCATCTCAACAACAACACCCTCAAGCTTCTTATATTTGCGATTTAACTCCCTGTAGGAGATCTTATTATTCATTACCATTTTTCCTTTCATTGTCATTATTAAAATATTTTATCCATTGGTTTACAGCCGTTATTAGGGACATACTATGCTTCTTTCTTTTTCCAAGATAAACGGCGCATACAGTAACGTAATCATAATCTTCAAAACTTATCTTAGCCCTTCGCACTTTGCACCATCGTAAGGCTTCTTTATTGGTTCTACATGGCTTTTTCTTTGACATCTGCTTACTCTCCCGTATTCATTGGCCATGCAATTTTCGACATCTCTTCAGCTGATCTGAATAAACTAAAATCACTTTTACATCTTACGCATCTTATGATTGCGCTTTCCGAAATAGGCCTGGACTTTCTAAGGTCCATAAATACTTCAGAATTATTATCAAGATCGACAACTCCAAATACGTGTTCGCACTCATTCTCAATGAGTTCGGGGGCATTAATATCATCAAGACTTTCATCTAATCTATCAAGAATATCATCCGTATCAACCACATCTACATAGAAATCAGCATCAATCTTTTCTTTTCTTTTTGCTGCCTTTACAACTTGATCAATGAGTTCACAAAGATCCTCAACATCCTCTTCTGTAGCAATAGTGTCCATAGGCGACACCTGTATTACTTTATTTGTTTCTTTACCAAACATCATTCTCCTTTTAAAATTGTGAAACATCTATATCTTTTCTTGGGTCATCAAATTCTAAATTCTTAAAATGCTCCTTAAGCTGATCAGGAGTCTTCGTTGTTTTGTGAAAAATCTCGCCACAGTGGATACACAGTGTGACCTGGCCCATCTGTTTATTAAAAAAATCGAATATCTCATGCGTTCCATTCTTATTACACTGAGGTTTGTCGCCAATAATATCATTAGACTCTCCCAGCTCAATAAGAAACGGAAACCCTATACTCTTCTGTATCTTCTTAGTCATTTCTGTAATTATGAAATACAACTTAGCCCACTCTTCTAGGCTATTTGGGAACACCGGTATTATTTTAATACATGGTGATCTCATTTTAACTGCCTGCTGGGCAATTGCCCGGCAGACATCATTTATTTTTCCCATATTAAGTCCTTTACTTTACTTTGTATTGTTTATTTTCTCTATCTCCGAGCCCTATTCCTTTAGTATAAGAATCAATTCGAATTACTTTCTTTCTACGCGTGCCATCATTGCGAGATCCATACCATTGGCCTCTCCAATAACCGCCAACCATCACTTCATGGTCAAGCCTCTTACCTTCTCCACCTCCATGTTTAGGCATAAGAGTATTATGAGTGACAAAAATAAACGGCTTTTGGGCTGATTTGGAGTATTTTTGTTTTATTTTCGATATTTTCTTGCTTGACTTCTTATCTGCAATGAGAGAATCGAGAGTTGGCGGGTTTATAGGGCTTAATTCTGCATTTCTGCAACCTATATATATAAGCGCATTGACAACAAATTTAAATATAGCTTGAATATTGTTCTCATCCACAGTAGAATCAACTTTTTTCTCTTTTGCTTGTTCGCGGAATCTTGCTAATTGGTCATTACAAATATCTTCAAGGTCTCCATGTTCAGGAATATGAAAACAAGCAAAATGATTTACATCCTTATTCTCTTCAATACCCTTTGATCCACTAGTAGCCAGAAATCTGACCTTTTTGATACCATCAAGCTCACGGCTAACATTAACATATACTCCTTTCATAGCTCTGGTGCCAGTGCAATCCGTCATAGTTATCTTTTCCTGGTCAGTATATAGATAAATCTCTTCAAAAGGAGATTCTATAAACTCAGCATCTATAGTTAGTTTGGTATTTAAAAGAAGATCACATACATTCTTAGATATATGATATATTTTTTCACCAGTGCTATTCATTCTCCAGATATGATAAGTCATACGGCACACCATATTAGCTTGCTCAATATCAGAATAACCAAGTAGCTTATTAAATACATCAGTTTCAATCAATTTATTAGCAAAAACCATAAAATCAACTTTATTAGTACCCATCATTTCTTTTATTTTAACTATGATAGCCCCCATTTTTATAAGGCCGCCATTTACCATGTATTCATAATGTGTTATAGGATAATTATTTTTCATATTAAGCTCCAATAATTTAAATAGTTCTATTATTGTTATTCCATTATAGCATAAAGAATAACACATCAATAATTAAAAAAAGCACCCGGGAAATCCAGGTGCTCCAAAATCACTTGAGCGTAGATCATAAAGTGATTTTAATATTCAATGTGTATATGCGATATCATCAGGAAGGTCTAATTTTTTTTCATCAATTGCCCATTTAATAATAAGATCATGACGAACCCTGTCTAATGTCTCTGGAACTTTTATCTCCCTGACATCAAAGTCAAAGTCATCATCTTCAATTACGCTGGTAGAGTACCAGTAAGCTCTAGGATCATTGTAATCATTACCACGATAAGTGTAATAAACTTCTATTTCTTTATGCAAAACATAAACATCTGGCTCAACCCATTTCATAGGCATAGCTCTGTTCCTCCATTTTAAAATTAGTTATTCTTTTAAATTACATCTGAAGGCTGAATAGAAGTCACAGCCTTTGCAATTTTGATTAACTTTGCGATAGTACTGCTTTCTGATACTAAAGAAGCCTAAATTTAATGTCCACTCGCTACCGCGACCACCTTTTGCCAGTCTAGGCGAACTCATATAGCGGATAAATTCAAACTTACGCCATTTGTGAAAATTTACTTTTTTCTTAAACAAATATTACTAATCCTCAATTTCTATATCATTTGGGGCGAGTACTATAATTTTTCTTCTCTTTAGAATTATGCTTATAAACAACATAAATAATTATAAACGGCAAAGCAATAATACCATAAAGTAATCTAAAAGGAAAACTTAATTTCCATGGAAGATCACTTTTTTCTATTCTCTTCATACAAAAATTCTCCAGTATCCAGGTTTATAGGACATCCAAACGGAATATTATATTTAGACGAAAGCCTTCCCATAAGACCTGAATCCTTATTAGTGGCAACATCATTTTTTAGCCGCCTTAACTCTTCTTCAGTTATCTTCTTATTCACGTCACACTCCTATTAATATAATTATTAATGTTCTTTTTCTTCACCGCAACCTGGACAATAATCGTGTTCAACAGCATCATATTTTTCGCCACATGCGCAATTTGTAATATCATGTTCACCCTCTACGGCATCGCATGGATCTCCACATTTTGTGCATGTATAATAATGGGTAACCTGGCCCTCTATTTTTAATTTCGCATAACAACAATCACTAAGCATAAGCTATCCTCCAAAAGCTTGTTTATTTATTGATTTTAATTCTTTATCTATATCATATAATTTTTCTTTTAATATTTTCATAGAAAATTCCATTTCACCAGTTTGTGCATAATTTTGCTCAATTCTGTCGAGAAGCGCCTCAATTTCAATCCTATTTTCAGCAAAAGTATCATACTCGGGCTGGCAATCAGGACAAAGTTCATGAAGATCACTATCCCAATTTTTATCATGTTTTGAACATCTGCAAATACTCATATTTATCTCCAGTTAAAAAAATGGGCCCCCGGATTTACCAGGGACCCTCGAAAGTATCAGTCATGTAAGTGTTTATGGCCAAACGCTACATAGCTACCATTGGCTGATGGCATCGAATTTATCAATGGTTATTTATCGATACCTGGACCATACAAGCTAACTCCAGACTGCGACATGTGAGACATTTGCATCCTTCTTATGAGCAACTGATCTTTCTTTTATTCATCATCATTTTTTATAATATCATTATACCTCTTATTTTTATTGTTAATAAAGTCACTTACTCTTCTATATGATTCTTGGTGAGCTTCTTTTACACCTCCTGTAATCTTAACTGGTAAATTGAATCCCTCAAAGTATTTATCCATACCTTCCTCGAAAGAATCTATTATTATGGGCTTTAAAGTTCCAGGATGTGGTATTTTCCACTCTACCTTATTGTTATCACAATCCATGAGACATTCATTTAGACCATCCCTTAATTTTACAGCTTCTTCAAGAGTAAGCTGTTCATACCCTATGTTTATATGATTATCAATACGTTCTGTTTGTAAATTCATAACGCCTCCATTATTCATTCTTTATGGCTGATTCATAAGCCTTAAGCCAGCAACACCCTTCGTGACATTCGCGATGTTCTGGTTCGAGATAGAATACCACCCATCCTCGCTTCTGTAGATATCTCTGCATTATGCGATGGTGGAATGATTTTGAATTACTAAGAAACACCATCAACTTATCAAACTGATGGTGCCATCTTTGTTTTTTTTTGTTCTTCTCTAAAAACAGGATTCTCCATCCTTGTCTTTAGATCATTCTTGAATGTCTTCATTTTTTCCAATTCCCTCGGCTATCCTGCATTACACGTTTCCCACATCTCGGGCATATACCAATCCAGTTAACTCCATCAAAGTCAGTGTTATGAGGGTGGAGATGCCACCCAACCTTATCACAAAAGATACGTGGCAAATACTTATTTGAGAATGTCATCGATACTAACACAAACATTATAAGTAAAATTATATATAACATATTATTCAGCCTCCTTATTGCGTGCGCATTTATTATGTTTCTTCAAAATACCCCTGAATTGCTCTTCATCTAATTTACGAACCCACTCCAACCATACTTTTATAGGCATATGTCGGATATTGTTCAATGGGCAATCCTCTTCAAGAATATTTTTAACTGGACAATTTTCAATTATCTTTTCTATGCTACTTTTTATCAGATCAGTCATAAGACCTCCTGCTATTACTTCATTTTTACTCCTTCTACTATTCTTCTTAATTTTATAGGTCTGTAATCATGTTCCATTTTAATTAAGACCTGCTTATCATTGTAGATCTCTCTTAGTTCTGGTTCATGGGTTCTGTGTGTATCTCCGTGCATATGGCCATGAATGTTAAGGTCATATCCGGTGTCAGCGATTGGTCTGTGTGAAAAAGTAATATTTTTCCCATATAATTTGATCGACAAGATTTGGCATACGCAGTCCCATCCATGGGTCATATACCATCCCTGCGACTTTCTATCATGATTACCAAGTATCAGGTATTTACGAAATCCCAACGCATTGATA
>CAZNGA010000037.1:0-30286 GCA_964572485.1 uncultured Chitinophagales bacterium | reverse complement strand
CAAGTGTCTTGTCGTAATAGTGGCGATGTAGTAGTGACACGTGCTGCCCCATTATGTGTGACTGCTGTACCCGATACGGCGATATGCCTCAATGGTATTGCCACCCTTGATATTCCAACAGAAGACCCAACTTATCCCTCATATAATTATTCATGGACACCGACTTCCACACTGGGGACTCCCTCACAAAAATCAACAGCGGCTCAACCGACACTGACGCCTATTGATTCGATCTACTATTATGTAACTGCTTTAGCGCCCTCAGGATGCGAAAGAAAAGATACGGTAAAAGTTGTGGTCGCAGGAACTGCGCCAACTGTTACCGCTGCTGCCACTGACTATACTCTGTGTGCAGGAGATACTATAAGATTATCATGTACCACTTTACCGGGAGCTACCTATCAGTGGTCTCCATCAACAGGATTGTTTGACTCTACCGGGGCAAACACAATGCCTGACACGTTGGCCAGTCCTTGGGCTATACCAACTGTCACTACCGTATATACTGTACAAGTGGATACCACAACAGTAACTAACTGTCCGGGTTCCGACTTGGTAACAATCACTGTAGGTCCTGACTATACTGTCTCTGCTACCGCTAATCCTAGGTTGATATGCCGTGGAGATGCCTCACAATTAACTGCAACTCCAAGTATTGGAGGCACCTATTCATACAGTTGGACACCTACTCTCTCCATATTGATTGATACCATTGCCAATCCTAATGCGTATCCATCAGATACTACTATTTATACAGTGGTCTTGGACAATGGAGGATGTGTAAAATCCGATACGGCTCTAGTTAATGTGAAACCCGCCGCACCAAGTATAACTGTTGAGATAGACAGCCCTTATACTGATCAGATCTGTGCAGGTGATTCAACCAGCTTAAGAGCTACAGCAGGTATGGTAAACTCATGTGCTACTTCTACAGGAAACTGCAGCAGTAGCCCGCTTTCCGATTCAATAAACTACCCCACTTATAATTTGACAGCTATGGGGCACCTGACAGGTGCAAAGACTGGCTGGGCACACAAAAGCCAGGTGCTTTATACCGTAAGTGACTTGGTGAGCATAGGGATGGTTGCTGATGATATGATCTCTGCCGTTGCTTTCCGTTGCACGGCAGGCGCAGGAAATGCTGTTAATAATATTGTAATGAAAATGGGATGTACTCCTTCTCCGGGATGGACTACAGCTGATACCACATTTATAACCGGATTGACTACGGTAATGGCTTCTTTCTCTTATACTCCGGTTGCCGGCTGGAACACCTTTACCTTTGATGCACCATACATATGGGATGGGGTGTCAAATCTGGTCATGGAGTTCTGTACAGATACGTATCAATCCAATGATGTGTATTTTGCCTTCGACACTTTGGAGTTTGGCAACAAGACCAGGTATATCTTATCTACAAGCATGACAGTACCTACACAGTGTGCTGTAGCTGTAGGGCTACCCTATTCAAGTTTCACTCTTACCGGTATGCCTGAAACGAAATTCCGGTTTTGCCAAGGCCCTGCAATTGCTTCAAGCAATATAAAATATCTTTGGGCACCAACTACGAACCTGTCAAATCCTAACGATTCAGCTACCATGGCATGGCCTACTACCACTACTACATACCAGATCAGTGCGTGGGACTCTACAACTGATGGTTGCGTTGGTGTAGGTATCAAGACCATATATGCCGGTTCTGATTATGGCTTAACGGCAACTACAACTGATGACTCTATTTGCCTTGGAGAATCTGTTACTCTAGGTGCTTCTATTGATTCACCTTTTGTCTTTACGTATAGTTGGGTACCAACAGCTACCTTAGATACGGCGACGAAAGCATCTCCAATTGCGACACCTACTACAACCACTGCTTATGAGATCACAACGTCTAGGGTTGTTTGGGGTTGCGAACGAAAAGATACTGTTACTGTGGTTGTTCAAGGGGTACCCCCCAGCTTAACAGCCAGCAATGATACCTTTAATTGCCCGGGCGATAGTGTAGATATCGGTGTAACACTGAACACTTCATTATTGAATCCAACATATAGCTGGACACCAACAACGGCGATGGGCAGCCCAACAGATTCGACCACGAAGGTCGCGCCTGTTGCAGCTACCCGCTATAAGGTAACTGTTGATGATGGCGGCTGTTCAGATACAGCCTCGCTACTTGTGACACCTAGTACTGCAGCAGTTTCTGCAGACACTATAGGTGTATGCGATGGCAACGACACGATGCAATTACAGGCAACAGTGACAGGAATGACAGCACCCGGAGGCGGTGCGGTATCCTCCTGCGGAGCGAATGGCACATCTGCTGGAACTACAAATAATTATAATCCTTCTGTTGCTACAGGAGGTCAATGGAATGGCGAAGCCAATCCATTTGAAGGTACTAAGTCAACCGGTTACCACATACAGCTACTTTACTTAGGTGCTAATATGGTAACAGGTGGCATGTCAGCAACAGGCATGGTAATCACAGAACTTGGTTTTAACGTGAATGACGTGGCAGCTAAGAACAGTACATACAATGGTTATACCGTTAAAATGATATGTACTTCCGTTGGTGCGCTAACTAATTCCGTTTGGGAATCTACTGTCGGAGCATCTACTGTTTATTCCGGTAACTTTAACCTCGTAACAACAGGTGCCGGGCTTGTATCCATTCCTCTATCAAGCAGTTTTGACTGGGATGGCAGCAGCAATATTTTGATTGACATCTGCTGGACAAGCGTTACCGGTGACTTATATGCAATGAACTATGATTTCATGAACTTTGTCTACCAGGGTGGCCAATATGGATTCAGCGCTTGTGGAGGAGCAGCTTCAGCTGCAGTTACTTACCAACCAATGCCTACTTTTAAGGCGGGTACTCCTACAGGAAGCTTTACATACAACTGGACACCAGGTGTAAATATGGATGATTCTACTATTGCTAACCCTAAAGTGAAGATACTTGTAGATCCAACAACGTATGTTGTGGTAGTTACAGGTGGGGAATGCGATGTTACTGATTCTATCGTAGCACAGTGCGCATGTGATGTTGATAGTCCTTACATTGAAGGTTCTGCATCCATTGACACTACAGAATATCAAACAGACAGCACATTTAGAATATACATCAATGAGCTTGTTGAATGTACCAATATTGGCACTGCCGACTTTGAGTTAGTGTGTACCGGTTCATCTACAGCAGCAGCTTGTCTTGCTAACAGTTTTGTAAGTGCTACAGGCTTTGGTTGCCCCAATCCTCCTGACTCTACTACTCAGTGGATCTCAGTGGAAATGGCTAATCCTGTGCCCTCCAACTATATGAATGACTGGCGAATACGACCGGTGGTTGGGAATGATGTTGTGGATGTGTGCGGTAATCCGTTAACGCAGGTTGGAAGTGGTGGCGCAACAGGCGCTGCAGTGATCCTACCTATTGAGATGCTGTACTTCACAGGAGAAATAGATAAGGAAGGAGTCGTTAATTTGACTTGGGAAACAGCTCTTGAAAGCAATATAGACTACTATATCGTCCAACGCTCTACAAATGAGCTTGAATTTGAGAACATTGGTAATGTGGCTGCACAAGGAGCGCTTAACAAATATCTATACAAGGATCGTAAGCCTAATAATGGCATCAACTACTACCGATTGAAGGTGATGGATAAAGATGGAAAATACTCTTATACTTCAGTTATATCATTTAGAATTGAAGAGACCAAGTTTGATCTTGTGAGCATAAGACCTATTCCAACAATAGACAATCTGAACGTAGTCTTCACAAGTAACGCTAATGAAAGAGTGAAGATTGAAGTGATCAATCTAATCGGCGAAAAGATATTAGTAGAGGAGTTTATCGCTAAACCAGGTAAGAATGAGAAAAAGCTTAACCTGAGAGGATTTAAATCAGGCGTATACTTCCTTAGTATCCATAATAACAAGAAAGCAAAGATCTTGACCAAGATTGTCAAACAATAATTTTGGTCGAATAGCTGCATCTTAATTAAGTGCCGGATTTTTATCCGGCACTTTTTATTTAAATCCGACACTTTTCATATCTTTACCAATGGAAAAGCCAAATACTGGCCTAAATTGGCCAGATTCTATTCTCCACTTTTAAGAGTAACTATTTATAAAAAAATAATCATGCAAAAGATTTTTACATTAATTATTGTGCTGTTCACCCATGTTTGTTTCCTAAATGCACAAATTGATAGCGTCATTGTATATGATACTACAAATACGAGCCTTTTATTTACATCCGGGCCGTCTTTAGGTGATCCACTGCAAGACTTTCAATCTACAATTGGGTTTGATGAGAATAACACTTACTATATCGGTAGCGAAGGCGGAGGCTTATGCGTTTTTGATGGTCTTGACTGGAGTCAGATCACCAAGGATAATACCGGGGATCAATTGCTAAGTGATTTTATCAATGCTGTTTTTAATGACTCTAAGGGCAATATTTGGATCGGCATCAACGGAACAAATGGCATCATAAAGAAAACTGGAGCCAACTATACTATATTTACGAATGCAAATACCGGTGGCAAATTTCCGAATGGGAACCAAGTTCTCTGTATTACCGAAGATAACAGTGGAAATATCTGGGCAGGTACAATATCAGGTGTTGCCATGTATGATGGATCCAACTGGACAAAATATAATTCAACTAATTCAAACGTTCCACACAACGAAGTAAAAGCAATTGCCTGTAATAAGCTTAACGGTGATATATGGATCGGGACACAGGCAGGTGCTGCCCACTGGAATGGAACCACGTGGACAGCCTATACATCTGCTGATGGCCTATCCGGAGATAATATTACCTCAGTTGGGGTAGATGACACCGGCGCCATATGGTTTGGTACTCAAATACAGGGTATAAGTATATTTGATGGAATTAGTAATTGGGATACTTTAGTGAACCCGGTAATACCAAGCGTTATTATAAATTGTATAACATTTGATGCACAGGGGATCCCATGGATTGGTACAACTAACGGCCTTGCGTTTTATGATGGATCATCCTATTATAGGATCAAAGTAGCCTCCCATGGTATTCCTTCCAATACCATACGTGCAATAAGCATTGACAATAATGGAAATGCTTGCATTGCTACCAGTGAAGGATTGGCTATTTACAAACGAGGCGGTATTGTGTATAACGTTCATATGGATGCTAACAATATATGTATTGGAAGTGGCGATTCCCTTGGATCCATTACCGCTACTCCTTATTATGGCACTCCGCCATTCACATATTTATGGGATGATGGAATGGCTCAAACTACGCAAACTGCTGTTAACCTTTCTCCAGGGCTATATGGCGTTGGTATTATGGACAGTGGCGGCAAGCTTGCAGCAGATACAATTACTTTATATAAAGGATCTTCTCAATTAGTAGTGAGCATTGCCATTATGGATAGCCCTACTTTTGTTGGTAGTGATGGGTCACTGGACCTGACGGTTACAGGTGGCGATTCACCCTATACTTATGATTGGTCCAATGGTTCAACAGTAGAAGACCCAACTAACCTGTCCAAAGGATCCTATGCCGTTATGGTTACTGATAAGTATGGATGTACTGATGCCGATACAATAGAACTTGTTACAGGTATCCCCTATTTCAATAATGGTGTGGATCAATTTTTTGTATATCCAAATCCTGGTTTTAGCGGAACTTCCATATTTGTGAAAGTATCACTGGTGAACTCATTTACGATCGATCTTTATGATATGCATGGCAGGTTGATCAAGACAATCCACGGCGAGAAAGGATCAAAAAAAGTATCAACTATTGATCTTGCCATTGATAATATTCAATCAGGGATCTATTATATAACTCTAAAAACAGGCACCGCTGTAACAACAAAAAAGGTCGTAATTCTTAAGTGATCTTTACTATACAGTGCTTTGGAATATATAAGCCATAAAATTTCGTTCTATTTGGGGTATTGAGGTAATCATTAAACCAGTTATCAGAGAAGATGAAAATTAGCAGCCAGCTATTGCTGATCCTTAGTTTCTTCTTCCTATTTTCTTTTTGTAGCAGAAATATAGAGCAAACAGCAAAGAGGGGGCTTACCATACCCAAAATTGATACTCTGCCTTTATTTGATGATATTAAAAAGGATACCCTTGAGGATCCAGGATATTATCAGCCCCAATTTCTTAGATATCATAATTTTACTTACTCCAATGATATTGCTACAGTTACCTTTCATAAAGAAGGGCTACTGCTTTCAGATCCTGTATTAGGATTAACAAGAAATGAGTACCTCCAGCTTGAATTTGATGATCTCGATAAGAATTTGAAAAATTACAGCTATACCCTTATCCATTGTACCTCTGACTGGCAGCCCTCAGAGATCCAGTCCTTTGAATATATTGAGGGATTTGAAGAAAACAGGATCAATGATTATCGTTTTTCATTCAATACGATCCAAAGTTATATTCACTACACATTACTGATCCCAAACGAAGACATAACCATCACAAAATCAGGCAATTACCTTCTTAAAGTATTTTTGGAAGATGACCCTGAACAACTGATAATAACAAGACGGTTTATGGTAGTAGCGCCAAAAGCAGCCATTGACGCCCATGTAAAGCGACCTGACATCGTAAAATATTCCCAAACCCATCAACAGATCAATTTCACTATCGATCATACGGGTATTGTAGTGTCCAATCCATTTGAGGAGTTAACTGTTGTAGTAATGCAAAATGGCCGATGGGATAATGCTATCAGAAACCTTAAACCAAAATTTGTTCAAAATAACCTCCTGACCTTTCATGATCCCAATTTACTGCTATTCAATGCAGGCAAAGAATTTAGGCGGTTTGATATGCGTAGCTTCAGGTACCTGAGCGAGTATTTGCTACGATTTGAATCCAAAATAAATACAAACCATATCTATCTCAAAACCGATGAAGTGCGATCCTATAAGAAGTATTTCTATAATGCTGATATGAATGGAAAGTTCTTTATTGAGATCACTGAGGGTAAAGAGAATGAAATAGAGGCGGATTATGCACTGGTCCACTTTAAACTCCCCTTTGATTCACCATTGACTCTCGGTAATTTATACCTCTTTGGCGCCATGACCGATTGGAATATTTTGGAAAAGTATAGAATGGAGTATAATTACGAACTCAAGTGTTATGAAGCAAAAGTTCTTCTAAAACAGGGATATTACAACTATCAATATGTATTTCTGGAAGATGGATCTGATGTTTATGACAACTCTCTTATTGAAGGCAACTATTTTGAAGCAGAGAATAATTACACAATTTTAACCTATTATCGACCTTTTGGAGGCAGGTATGATGAATTGATCGGTGTGGAGACCATAAATTCTATCAAGCCGTAGGGGGTTAAAACCAATTTCGCAAAAAAAAAGCTCCCGGAAATAGGAGCTTCATATTAAAGGACCCATTATTTATCCCATTCAATAACTTCCTCCTCACTATCATCTTTCTTTTCCTCTTCTTTCTCCTTCTTCTCCTCTTCTATATTCTCAACATCTGCTGTTACTTCTTCACCTTTTGCCTCTATTTTTTTATCAACATCAGCTTTCTCCTCTACCTCATCAGCCACCGCTGGTTCTTCTTCAATTTTCTCATCCTTTATTTCATCCTTCACTTCCTCCTTTACAACCTCAGGTTCCACCTTTTTCTTTTCAGTATCAGTAGTAGTTGGAGTAATCTGTGGAGGATTATAATCATCATCTTTCCTACTGAATTCATCGAAATCATACTCAGGCAGCAGTTCAGTCTTAACATAATCTATTGTCTCTTGCAAAGCATCAATGAACTTATTGAAGTCCTCTTTATATAGGAATAGCTTATGCCTGTCATAGCCATCTTCATTAAACCGCTTTTTACTTTCGGTAAGTGTCAGGTAGTAATCATTCGACTTGGTTGTTCTAACATCGAAGAAGTAAGTCCTTCTTCTTCCGGCACGCAATCTCTTGGAATACACGCCATTATTCTGGTTGTTTGTGTTTCCTTCTTTTTCCACAATTATTCAAATTTGCATCTGCGCATACATTCAATACAATAAAACTGCAAGTTGGCAGGCAGATAGATTTAACAAAATATTCTTCCCATTCAAAACAAATATAACAAATTTTACAATAATCTTAAGAATTATTTTACTAAATTATTTGCCTCCATTTTTTGACTCTCATAGAGATTAAAGTAGTGCCCACGAATTGCAACAAGTTCTTTATGAGAGCCCATTTCAACAATTTCACCTTCGTCAAGCACTACTATTTGGGATAAGTTCTTCAATGTAAAAATCCGATGTGTAATGATTATAGCAGTTTTCTTGTTGACAATAGAATCCAATTTACTCAATATGGCCTTTTCTGTATCTGTATCCACTGCAGACAAGCAATCATCAAGCACTATGATCTCAGGGTCCTTGATCAAAGCCCGTGCAATAGAGATTCGTTGCTTTTGCCCACCAGAAATATTCACTCCTCTCTCCCCTAGTAATGTCTCGTACTGTTGAGGCAGGTCAAGAATATCGTCATTGATCACAGCATCTTTGGCAGTTTGAACGATCAATTCATGATCCACATTTTCAGTTCCAAAGGAAATATTATTGACCACAGAATCAGAGAACAAAAAAGTATCCTGTGGGACATAACCTATCTTCTTCCTATGGTTCATTAGAGGTGCCTGCTTTATATCTGCTCCTCCAATAGATATTGTGCCGCTACTCGCATCATACATTCTCAAGAGCAATTGAGCAATCGTCGATTTTCCAGAGCCTACCTTGCCAATGATTGCCAATTTCTCTCCTTTGCCCACTTTAAAAGAGATATTTCTAAGAGCTTCAATACCGGTGTCAGGATAAGTGAATCCAACATCCTTGAACTCCACTATTCCATTATAGTTGATATCATTAGATCTACCAGGTGAAGTAATCTGAGGTTTTATCTCAAGAAACTCATTTATCCTCTTCTGAGATGCTGCTGCCCGTTGCAATAAGGAGGCCACCCATCCAATGGCTGTAACTGGCCAGGTTAGCATATTCACATAGATCACGAATTCAGCTACATTGCCGGGTGTGATCTTGCCATTAATTACTGCTATCCCACCGATAAAGATGGTTAGGATCGTAGAAAGTCCGATCAATAGTATCATAATCGGAAAAAAGAAGGCCTCGACAGAGGCAAGTTGCAATGCTTTTTCCTTATACTCTTCCGCTTTCTTCCCAAAAAACCTTTGTACTGCGATCTCCTGAACAAATGACTTTATTAGGCGTATTCCGGAATACACTTCTTGTGCTATACTTGTTAAAAATGCTAATTGTTTTTGAATAGCTTCGCTTCTCTTATGAATAAGGTTATTGACATAGTATATGGTAACTGATAATATGGGTAAAGGTATTAGTACATACAATGTAAGTTCAGCATTTACCTGAAGCATTACCGAAATAACCATAACTACCAAAACGATCAAGTTAATGCTATACATTAAAGCAGGGCCAAGATACATACGAACCCTACTGACATCCTCAGTTATCCTGGACATGAGGTCTCCTGTCTGATTTCTTTTGTAGAAAGCGATGTCCAGAGATTGATAATGGTTGTAGATATCATTGCGCATATCAAACTCTATTAGTCTTGACATGACAATGATAGTTTGTCTAGAAAAAAATACGAATATGCCTTTCGCAACAGCGAGCAGAAATACTGTCAATGCAAATAAAAAGAGAGCCAATCCTAGGTTTGAAAATATCTTCCCCTGCAGAGAGAATCCTTCATAGTTTTGAAAGAACCCAATACTTTCAGCTACCAGATCAAAAGCATTTCCGATAACCGCTGCAGGAAGCACAGCAAAGATATTGGAGACAGAAATAAACAGGATCCCCAGCAATAGCCTATAACGGTATTTAAAGAAATATTTATTCAGTACTTTTAAGTGATCCATTTATAGGGATTGACGAGGTTGCTTTTGAAGATAAAATACGTAATTTTGCATGCTTTATTGAAGTAACACAATATTAACGAAAAAAGGTCAGAGAAAACAAAATTCGTTCTTAATATACTGGTATGTTAAACAGACGCAATTTGCGGATTAAGGTAATGCAAGCACTTTACGCTACTACGCAAAATAGTGCTATGGATAAGTCAGTTGTTGGATTTTTATCTAATAGCATTTCAAAGGTCTATTCAATGGTCATCATTAACTTACTCTTTCTAACTAAAGTCGCTGCTTTCGCAGCCTCACACGCCAAGATCAAAGCAACCAAGCACCTTTCAACCGAAGAAGATAAAAATGCATCAATTAAACTATCTGAGAATTGCATATCTCTGATGCTCGATAATGATACTGCATTTACCAAATTCGTTGCAAAAGAAAAACTTGAAGCATATGTGAAAGACGATATGATCAAAGAGCTCTTTAAAGAGGTTAGCAACAGTGAATCATACCAAGAATACCTTGGAGCTAAATCATCTCCTGAAGAAGATAAGAAGATCTTGACATTCATATATAAGAAGATATTTAAAGGGAACGAAGCCTACCAACACCATCTGGAAGATATTTTCCCTACCTGGCCCGATGATAAAAATAGTGTTACCTATGAAGTCCTAAATATCATCAAAAGAATTGCCACACTCGATAGCAAGAAAGAACTGGCAGGATTATTTCATGAATTTTTAAATGAGACCATTGTTGAAGAGCAAAAATTCGGCTCTGATCTGCTCTCTGCTTCCGTCAAACATAGCAGCGAAACCCTTGATATGATAGAAGCTACTTTGAAAAACTGGATGATGGATAGGGTTTCCTTACTTGATATGATCCTATTAAGAATGGCGCTTTGTGAATTTTTATATTTCTCAAAAATCCCGGTTAAGGTTACAATGAATGAGTACATTGAGATATCAAAGATCTATAGTACAGACAAGAGCAAGGAATTCATCAATGGTATTCTTGATAAGATCATGAAGGATCTTAAGAAAATTGATAAGATCAAAAAAACAGGAAGAGGCCTTGCTGAATAATAGAGATTTACCCCTTATGAATAAACATTCTTTTTCTATCTTTAACAGTAATTTCGCTTGACATGATGACCCGTATTATTTTGTTTACAATATCTCTATTCTTCTTTGTCGGATGCGGACAAGACCCTGAGGCCAATGAGCCTGCTGAGAAGACAACTGAGAAGGAAGCTCTTCTTTCAACAGAAATAATCAACAACCCTGCCACAGGAAAGGAAACCAGCAGTGACGATGCATTTGAATCCCCTGAATTTGTTTTTGACCATCTGCTACATAATTTTGGCACCATAAATGAGGGAGATATTGTGGAGCACATTTACCATTTCACCAATGCAGGCCAAACACCGATTGTAATCACTGACGTAAAGGCTACTTGTGGTTGTACAGTACCATTTTTCCCTAAGGAGCCTATTGAACCAGGGGCAGAGGATTTCATCAAAATTTCCTTTAACAGCACTAAAAAGCCGGGGCATCAAGAGAAATCAATAACTATATTTGCTAACACTTATCCAAACAGAGTAAAATTACATTTCACAGCAGATGTGATTCCAAAAGAAGAATAACTAAAACAAATAAATATGCAATTCTATTACATTCTATTAATGATGGGCGATCCCGAAAAGGGGGGCAGTGCATGGCCAAACATGCTATTTATAGGAGCTATCTTCTTTATCATGTATTTTTTCATGATAAGGCCGCAATCAAAGAAGGCCAAGGAGCAGCGAACATTTATAAGCTCCATCCAAAAAGGAGACAAAGTTGTTACTATTGGCGGTGTACATGGCAAAGTGCTTAAAGTGAACGAGGACGGGACTGTATTAGTTGAAGTGGATGCAAATACTAAATTAAAGATTGAGAAGTCATCCCTTTCAGTAGAGTTTTCAAAAAAAGCGCAAAGCAAGTAATTTATTGAGCAAACGATTATTATTAATGTTGACCTCTTAACACAGAGTTTTGAACCAACCATTAACAAATAAATCTCCTCAAAAAGTTAAAAAAGGGCCTTTTTTATTTAACAGGGATCTGATCATATTGCTGGTCTGTACCAGTTTGGCCGTCATTTTTTGGATACTAACTGCCCTTTCAAAGCCAAGTCAGAGCGATATCACTGTGTTGATCCAATACGAAAACCTACCTGAGGATAGGGTGTTCAGCGCTCCCCCAACGGATCGGTTAAAAGTTAGGGTGGTTGCCAACGGCTGGGATCTAATGGCTAGCTACCTAAATATCAGTTCGTTGACCATTCCAATTGATATGTCCAGGTACACCGAAGTTTCAACTATCTCAACTAGTTTGATCAAAGATCTAATTGAAAAAGAGCTCCATAATAATGCAGTAATTAAATTGATAAGCCCTAATGTACTTCAATGCCAACAGGAAAAGAAGATACAAAAGGTCGTACCGATCCTATTCCACCATAAACTCACATTTGCACAACAATGTAATGTGAGTGGAGTGATCAAAACAGAACCCGATAGTGTTGTGGTAACTGGCGCAAAATCTTTTCTGGATACTATTACTACCTGGCCTACAGAAGAGTTTGCCCTATCAAACATCAATGAGTCTGTTTCAATGAAAGTAGCCTTGAAAAAACCTCCTTATTTCAACAGCAATCTTTCTGTGGAGGAGGTGGATATAAGTATCCCAGTAGAGCAATTTACGGAGGGGCAGATCAAAATTGAGATACAAATGGTTAGTGTTCCAAAGGACATTTCATTGATCATCATTCCGAAAAAGATGGAAGTTACCTACCAAGTAGCTTTGAGCAAATTTGAAGATGTGACCAAAGAACTATTTTTAGCTACTGTTGATTTTTCAAAGATCGACATCTTATCCAATAAGAAAGTTGAGATTAAGCTCATACAGCAGCCTTTGTTTATCAAGAATGTGAATTTCACTCCATCATTTGCTGAATACATCATATATAAATAATGGCAAGAATTGGTGTCACAGGAATTATGGGAAGCGGCAAAACCACTGTTTGTCGAATATTCAATGTATTGGGGATTCCGGTGTATTATGCCGATAAAAAGGCGAAGGATTTGATGAACTTAAATCCAACCTTGTCCGATTCAATCAAAGACCGATTTGGTCCTTCTATTTATGATAAGGAGAATAGATTGAACACCCAGCAACTCGCTGCCATCGTTTTTGATGACAACAGCGCGTTACAAACCTTGAATGATCTTGTACATCCATTTGTTAAGGATGATTTTAAAGAATGGGTACTCCAGTATCGATCAATGCCATATGTAATTAAAGAAGCGGCACTATTTTTTGAGACAGATAGCTACCAATTGATGGATAAAGTGGTGACCGTTTCAGCTCCAAAGGAATTGTGCATAGCGAGAATTGTGGTGAGGGATCTTATTTCAGAAACGCAAATTGAGGCAAGAATGGATAAACAGTTGGCCAATGAGGAAAAAGTAGCACGTTCAGACCATGTGATCATCAATGATGACAAGACAATGGTGCTCCCACAGGTATTGGCCTTGCACAATGTATTTCTCAAGTTGTAATGTTCCTGTTCAATTTGCAAGGTAATTTGGTTAATGATTGCCAGAAATACCATTAGAAAGGCCAAGAATATTAAGAAAAACCACTAATTGTTAAATTTAAGGTGAAAACAATATTTTCAAGTCATTCAATATTTAAAACATGAAAAAAATATTTTTTATCTGGTTATCATTATTTGTATTAAATATATCATTTGTCAATGGTCAAGAATATGTTGGTCTTGATGGTTTGTAAGAATACGGGGTGGTCCATGCAGTAAAGCAAGATCACTTGATGATGATAGCTACCACAAACCAATCATCTTCTTATGTTCATTTCTTTTGCTTCTCCAAAAGAAACGAACCAAAGAAAAAGAGAGAAAAAACGATGCTCCCTCCCGCATATAGCTCTGCGCCAGCCGTTTTTTCAAGCCGGCGCTTTTTATGTTGCAAAAGCAGCAATCTAAGCAATAGGATTTCTTTTATCCTGTTACATAAAATATGAATACTAAAGAAAAAGGAAGAGGAAAAGAAGGAAAAGAAAAAATATAGAACAACTCTTGAATAAAAGGTTGAAAATTGATAGGTCTTGATGGTTTTTAAGAATACGGGGTATTGCATTGACGAAAACAGGAAAAATCGTAAATTGCTTGTGGGGGTGAGCGTAGCTTCCCCCGGGGGAAATGAGTTATAAAAAAACAGTCTCAATGACAGTTATACTACCGATCTGATCTCTCTCAATTACCGATCAAAATACTCTTTCAATGACCTTGCTTTATCTGCATCTATTCTGCCGGATAAGATCAACCGCAGTTCCCGCCTTTTCAGGGCATTATTATACCCCTCCTTCTCTGCTTCCGTCTCAGGGATCACTTCAGGTACGGGAGATAGATTATTATCTTTGTCAAGGGCCACAAAGGTATAGTAAGCTTCATTACTCTTCTTCTTCTCTTTTCCGGTCAGGCTTTGCGACCAGACTTCCACAAATATTTCCATTGACGTTTTAAAGGCCCTGGTTATTATGGCTCTGATGGTGACCAGGTCTCCTAGCCTTATAGGGTTTTGGAAAGAAACATTATCCACACCGGCGGTCACCACATTGCTATCAGAGTGTTTATGGGAGGTGATCGCTGCAGCTATATCCATCCAATGCAATACCTTCCCTCCTCTCAGGTTATTCATCAAATTTGTGTCGTTGGGCAACACTATTTCTGTCATGTTTGTAATTGTACTTTGGGGGGTCTTTGGTTCCATTATTATCGCTTTAACTGATCAAATAGGGGAATTTGTATTTTCATCGTAAAAGTACAACTTTTTTGATGCTCTTGGCCCCTACTTCTATGGGTAATATCCATGATCTCATATAAATGGGCTTTATTAGGCAATCTCTAAGGGATTTGTGGCCTTTCATCGAAAAAACAGGATCAGCCAGAACCAATACGCTTTAAAACCTTACACTGGTAACTATAGTTAAAGTTTACCCTTGATACAGCATAGGTTATGGGCTAAATTTATGCTATTGACAAGATATATACCCATTTTACAATGAGAACAAAGAAGACCATTCATAATTTCCTTATTATCGCTTTGGCCATCTTATGGTTACCCATGAACCAGGCATATGGGCAAAAGGGATACAAATTTGGCCTCAGGACCGGTTTTAATGTCTCATGTGCCGAATTAAGTTCTGCATACACACAACTTAAAGTATCAAAATGCGAAACTCCTCCCATGGCCGGGTACACTTATGGTTTGGTCTTTCACTTTGGGTACAATCACAGATTAGCACTTCAAACGGGCTTTGAATTGGCATTGAAGCGGTTTAGACTCAACTTCATCAATCACAAGGCAGAAATAGAGCAAAGTTCTTACGTGTATTCATGGGATATTCCTATTCTTGTGACCCATCGCTCTATGCTCTATAAATGTAAAAAGTTGCGCTACAAATCGGTGTACCTAAAAAAGAGTGCCGGAATAACCATCTCCTCAGTGAATATGTATGAAAAAAGGGTCGATTTTAGTGAAAGTGCTGAGTACAATTACAATTATTCCATCACCACCCCAACGAAATATGATTACATTGCTATAGTGGGCCTTGCTCTCGAATTTGATTCCTACAAAGGCCACAGGGTAAGTAATATTGGCATTTCATACCACCACGGCTTTAATGATATCATTATCACCCAGCTAGATTACACAGCAGGTGACCTGAATGAAACGGCGGGTATTTCGGGTAAGAATAGATATCTATCCATTGATATCACTTATCTGTTACCACGATAGAAAAACCAGACTCCTCTATTCAGTTTATGCTTTCCGCAGTTATAGCCAATACGTTTCAACTTCCAATAATTATAAAATAAATTTGCAAATAGGTAAATAATTATTTACCTTTGTAATAATCAATATTTACACATAAATGAAATGTTCTGAATTATACCGCCTTCTTGTTAAAGATGGATGGTATCCAATTTCTCAGAAAGGATAGCATGTTAAATTGAAACATGTATTAAAAAAAGGTGTAATTATTTTTCCTAATCATCCAAGCCACGAAGTTGGAAAAGGTCTTGAGAAAAAGATACTTAAAGATGCAGGTTTAAAATAGAAATGATCAAAAAAGAATTATTATGAAAAAAATAAAGAAAAAAATCAAAATGATTGTGGAAAAAACTGATACCGGATTTTCTGCATTCTCTGACGATTATCCAATTTTTACAACTGGTAGAAATATCCCTGAATTGATTAATAAAGCTTTTGAATCAGCAAATTTATTCTTCGAAGAAGATAACATCAATATAACACATGAAAATTTAAAATTTGAAATTGATTTTAAGCAATTCTTTCAATATTATAGAGTGTTAAATTCGAAATTTCTTGCTAAGAAAATTGGAATGAATCCGACCTTACTATCTCAATATGTCCAAGGACGTAAGAAACCATCAGACTTACAAACAGAGAAAATACTTATTGGAATTCATCAAATTGGTAAAGAACTATCAGAAATCAATTTGATTCATAAGCTCTAATACATGTTATGGCTATAACATCGGGTATAAGCCATACCTTCTTATGTAACATCAATTGCTACTTTTTTATTAACTTTATTAGTTATATTTGATTTCAAATTATTAACATTATACGGTACGGACTCATACCCAGACTGGTATAAGCAATAGCACAAATCCCAGCCGAGCTGGCCCATCAGCTTTCTCTTCTCTCCTTTCTCTTCCTTTTCCTATCCTTTTAACCGTAGCGGCTTAAATAAGCGTCAAAGCGCTCATTTTCAGCTATTAATAGATTGTTAACAGGATAAAAGCTCGGCTCCTTGATCAGCGTGTTTTGTGTAAGTGATGTACTACTGAGTTAAAGCAATTGTCACAAAATTTGCCCGGCTGTATTGCTTTTCTCGTACGTTCTTTAATAGCGACCGGATTGCTCATTCAAATTTTGTGCCAATCGCTTTCGACAGGTGTTTTTAACTTTGTGCTACTTTTTATAACAGCGGGCATGCGCAATAGCAGACCCGGAGTATCCGTTAAGAGTATATAATATCTTTGTATTAAGGGACGGCTGTAGGTAATTGCATATTGCTACTGCTCATGCCCGCGAACCGTTGGCAACAAGTGTAAAGACAGTCGAGCAGACAGATACGTTAACGATAAAATTGAAACAAGAAAGAAATTAGCTTTATGACAGTACAGTGCAAATTTGATGGAAGTTATTTTGTTTTATTCTTCCCGCCTACAAAAGAAGAAGGAAACCCCACCTGCATTGCACACATTGCCAAAGCCCCACGAGCCAACACTGAAACCAAAGCTTTGTCAAAGAGTGCAATTCAGCGGACACATACCAAAAAACTTAATAGTTTTACTTCTTAAAACATATACAATGAAACAATATTTTATTTTCTTTTTTACTTTAATAAGTTTTATTCAGGCATATTCCCAGGGCGATGCTATTATTTCAGGCAGGGTCATTGACGAATCAACCAAAAATCCCATTCCGTTTGCCAATGTTATACTTTTAGCAGATAAGAGCGACAAAGTGTTAACCGGTATCATTACCGAAGATGATGGTCGGTTTGTATTGAAAGGATTAAATCAAGGTAACTACACGATAAGTATTTCATTTATTGGCTACAAAACAAAGACAATTTCAGTTTTGGTGGGTAAACTAAATGAAACTTATGATGTCGGGAAGATTGAACTTCAAACATCATCTGAAAATCTTGACGATGTAATCGTTTCTGCAAAACGTGAAATTGTTAGTTCAGGTTTGGATAAAAAGAGTTTCAACATTGAAAATAACATTTCACAAGCAGGTGGTTCTGCAATGGATGCCATGCGTAACCTTCCTGGGGTAACCATCGACCCGGAGGGTAAAGTTTTACTTAGGGGGAGTGACAAAGTAACAGTTTTGATCGATGGAAAACAATCGAGCCTCACAGGTTTTGGCAATCAAAAAGGACTTGAAAATATTCCTGCCTCGAATATTGAAAGAATAGAAATAATAACTAACCCATCGGCAAAATATGATTCAAAAGGATTGGCAGGGATTGTGAATATTATTTATAAAAAAGAAACCAAGTCAGGCTTTAATGGCGACTTTGGCTTCAACGTAGGTGTGGGAGAATTGACCAGCAGAAAAGAAAATCTTCCCAATATTATGGATAAATATTCTTTCACTCCAAAATTAAATCCTGCTTTAAATATAAATTACCGTTCAAAAAACATCAATTTATTTTTGCAGTCAGATGGCATTGTTCGAAAAAGGGTGAATACAAATGAATTTACAACACGTACATACTCGAATGGCAATCCTGATATTTCTTCACAATTTCTTGAAAACAGAACTCAACAACTTTACAATATTAAAGGAGGACTCGATTGGTTCATTGACGACAACAACAAATTAACCTTGTATTCTTTGTTTCAAGATGAATATCATATAGACCGTGGTCATGTACCGTATGATTACGTCACTGATGAAAGCAGGAAACGATTTTGGACATGGGCAGAAGATGAAAATACTCGTTTCATTAATTATGCAGCTAACTTTTCTCATAATTTCAAACAGCCCGGGCATACCTTTGAAGCAGGTTTTTTATATACAAAAGGAGGCGAGGACGAACTATTTCCCTTTACCGATTCGAGTGCAGTAAGAATTTCAACAGATGAGACACATTTACTTGTTGACGAAATTGTTACCGACATAAATGTTGATTATGCGAAGCCTTTGCGTGCCGGGCGTATTGAACTGGGTTCAAAAGTTCAGTTGCGGAAAATACCAATATCGTATAAAATAAATCCTGGCGCAAATTCAATTCTCGACCCAAATTTAGGTGAATGGTCGGAATACAACGAAGATGTTTATGCTGTTTATGCAAATCTGATACACGAAAGTAAAACAATTGATATTGAAGGCGGGTTTCGTGCAGAACAAACTATAGTCGGCTACAATATTGACCCTGCAAATATTTATTACACAAAAAACAATGCTTACAATTATCTTGAATTGTTTCCAAACATTCGGGTAACGTTTAAACTAAATGATAAAAACAGGATTTCGGTATTCTACAACCGAAGGGTTGACCGCCCGGGTGAATTTGAATTGCGACCATTCCCAAAATACGACGACCCTGACATTCTAAAAACAGGCAATCCATATCTTAGACCGCAATTTACTCAAACCTTTGAGTTGGCATATAAAACGCATTGGAAAGATGGTTCAATTTATTTCGCAGGGTTTTACCGTTTGATAGATGATATTTTTGAACGTGTTTATACGAATGACACAACAGCTTCGACCGCAATAATTAATACCATCCCTCAAAATTTAGGGAAGGGAAAAAACTTAGGTTTTGAAATTGCACTTGAACAGAAAATTACCGACAAATGGAATATTAACGGAAGTTTCAATTGGTATGCCAACACCATAAATGCTTTCTCGGGTACAAGTATTTATCCATATCCACAATTATTTAGTTTTGAAAAAAGCAAAAGTAATACATGGAGCTGTAAGCTAAACAGTAATTTAAAACTACCTTATCAAACTGATTTTCAAATTTCGACAGTTTATTACGCTCCTAATATTATTCCTCAAGGAAAGATTAAAGAAAGATATTCAATTGATTTTGGAATAAAGAAACCAGCCCTGAAAGGCAAAGCAGAGATAAGTTTATCGGCTACTGACTTACTTAATACTTTTGCTATACGGAAAACAATTACTGGAGAGGGGTTCAATTTAACAGCTTATAATTATTATGAAACACAGGTTATTACCTTGGGAATGAAGTATAAATTTTAGAGCCATGGCACAGTCGTAAGCACATCCTGTAAACCGCTCAAAGCCCTCGCTGAATACAACGTTTACGGGAAGAGCTTCCGCCTTTCCAGCCCGATTAACCGCCTTTCAGGACGGTTGTAAGGTTGCCCATGTTTAAAAAACAAAATAAATTTGTGCATTTACTCAATTATTCAATTACAAGATTATGCTTTGCTTATGGGTAGTATTGGATTATTTATAGTCTTGGCTGCTATAATGTATTTATCAAGAAAAATTGATTGGTATACTATTCAAACCGATAATAACAAATAATCTGCCATTAACATTGGCTGCAGGCACCCCCGTTTTCTTGTATTATAGTTTTCTCAATGAAATCACTTATTTATATTATTTAAAGTAAACGACAACGGGCCTGCTCAATGTCTGGACCGTTAGGCTACATTTTTAAAAAAGGTTTGCCCTTCCCGAAACATTTACTTATCTTTAACGTTACTAACGTTATACGATACTATGATAAAATCTTTTGGTTCTAAAGAAACTGAAAAAATATTTTTCGGTCAAAGAAGCAAGAAAATTCCTCTTCAAGTTCAAAAGATAGGGAGAAGAAAGTTAAGAATGATTAACAATTCACAAAATATAAATGACCTAAGAATACCTCCTGATAATAGGCTAGAAAAGTTATCAGGTAATTTAAAACAATATCATTCTATAAGAATAAACGATCAATGGAGAATTGTATTCATTTGGAAAAATGGACATGCTTCAGGTGTAAACATAATTGACTACCATAATTAAATAAAATGAAAACATTACCTAATATTCATCCAGGCGAAGTGTTACTAGAAGAATTTCTAAAACCTTTACATATATCTGCATATAGACTTTCAAAGGAAATTGGAATTTCACAAACAAGGATCTCTGAAATCTTGAAGAAAAAACGTAGGATAACTGCAAATACTGCTTTGAGGCTCAGTTACTTTTTTGGAATCTCACCTAAGTTTTGGCTCGGACTACAAGACGATTTTGACCTTGAAGAAGAAAGAAATCAAAAAAAAAGAGAGTTAAAGAAAATAAATAGATATAATGAAAACGTAGCCTAACAAAGGTTACAAGCAATCCCTTCAGCTTGTATTATAGTTTTTTCTCGAAATATCCTGGGGAGAAAACTAACAAACAGTCAATGCAAGCAGCAAGGAAGGGAAATCGCAGTATCCAATTTGGGTGGTGGTTATTTTATAAGCCAAGGGTCATAATCAACCCAAGGATGAAGATGACCGTTGCAGTGACTGCTTCAACGATCTCAAGAGTTCTGATCTTTCTTTCAATTTTAGTTACTTTCATGAATAGTTCAATTTTGATAAGGTATTTTATTTAGAGCCAAGGGTGTAACTCAATGTCAACATGGTGAAAAGATAGGAATCATTTGAATTTGGATTGCCTCTCTTGTCTCCTTTGGTATAATTCGAAAGTACAGTAGGACTGGAAGTAACTTCAGCTGTTCTGTTACTTAGAGCAGCAGCAATTGGCCCATTCGCTGCTTCAACTTCAGCAGGATCAGCATATACATCACTTACATCATCCAAATAGTCAGTGAAGGTTTTTCTAAATCCTACTTCAAATCCGATCTTTACCCCTGCAGCTGTTTTGTAATACATGCCAATACCCATTGGAATTACGATCTGATTCAGGGAGTACTTTTCCTGCTTTGGGTTAGATATCTCATTCGTGGCGCTCCCCTGCCCTTCTGTACCCAATGGTTGTAGATCGTACCACTTGCCATTATATTCTGCCTGAGGATTAAAATGGAAGAAACCTAAACCTGCAAAACTATAAAATGCAACTTGCCTTCCTGTAGCATATTTTTTGATCGTTTGGTTGATGTCAGACCGGTGAGCGTTTGCTCTGTTGCTATGTGGGTTCTTCTTTGAGAAAATATCTTTCTTTAAAAGTGTAATTTCAGTTTGTGTGGAGACTTCAATGATGTTTGACCTAAAGTGAAGGTTCCTGTTCTTTCTGGCCTCACTGCATGTCATCTGATCACTGGCACTCACTTGACCATAAAATGCATTCAATCTAAGCGACATGCCATCTGAGAGATGATAACGAAGAAAGGTTCCAAATGCAGTTTTAGATAATTGGGATTGGAGATCTATTGATAAACTGGCGTTCTTGTCTGATTTTCCACTGATGTCACCAAAGTAATTTGACGTTCCTGAAACAACACCTATTTCAACCTTTTGAGAATAAGTAGGTGTATTAAATGCCATGAAAGCGAAAACTGCGATCAGGAGGTAACATCTTTGTGGGTTAATTGTTGTTTTCATAATACTTTGTCGTGTTATATATGTAATAATACGACCACAACCCCCAAATTACTAACCAGCTTTACTTTCAAGGTCTCAGAGGTAAGTTTTTCAATGAAATATTTGGGGTATAACCCCCTATTTTCGGTGAATGGACCACTTTTAGTGATGAACTATCAAGTTACTTCATAAATAAGTAAGAATACAGTAGGAAATGAAGGTTAGAACTCTATCCCCAGAAGCATGCGAAGCTGAAATTCCGGCGCTCCTGCAGAAATGGTGCTTACGCTGAATGCAGATCCCAAAGCCACCCAAAAATCACTGTTGCCATGTGATAATACAGGCCCCAGGTAATGGCCATTTTCACTTCCTTTAGCTTCCACACCAAAATGAAGTAACCGAGCAAGCCTGTAATTCATACCAAAGGCATAACCGGTTTTTGTTTCCCAGGCGTGCTCATACTCAAACTCGATCACAGGATTCAAAGCAAAATTAAACCGATTGATATCCTTTGCCATGATAAATTTGAACTCAATTCCATGTGAAGACAAATTGGGCGTTCCCTTATATTCAAGGTAGAGCAAGGGATCAAATATGAATTTATTCTTTTCAGATAACCTGTATCTTCCTCTAAATTGAAATCCCTTATATCTGAGGTTATCTCCCGGCTCCTGGCCAAAGATCTGGTAGATGCCAAAATCAAAGCGGTCGGTCATTCCAAACTCCAGCTCAAATTTATGCTCCACACCAATAGTCGTATCCATATTTTTCATGTCAGGGGTAGATAAGGTGAAGTACGTCTCTGCCTCCGATTCCCCTTGCTTTAATGTTTTGTATTGATAGGTCCATACATAATTACGCTTGTCAGCAAATGATCTGGGTAAATTGATAGATGAAACTACAAGTATCAATAATAGTAGCTGGATGATTCTGTTCTTTGCTCTCATTGTGGGATAATTTCTAATTTTTAAAATACCTTATTTAGACTGATTATAAATAAGGATGCAAATTAAATATTAATTATTTGAATAAAAAAATTCTACTCAAACAAAATATTATCCTATTCAAATATCTACTTTTGTAATATGAAAAAACTAAGAATATCAATATGCGCAATTATCTGCATATGCATATATAGCTTAGCGATCGGTCAAGACCTCAGCCAAACTATTAAAGGGCAGGTAATTGACCGGCAGTCACAAAATCCGATCCCCTTTGCCAATATAGTTGTATTGGATTCTGATCCTTTGATGGGAGCTGTTACTGACTTTGATGGCTATTTCAAGATCGAGAATGTGCCCGTTGGCAGAAAGAATGTAGAGGTCAGCTCTCTGGGTTATAAATCTGTTACCCTGGGAAATCTCGACCTTACCACCGGTAAGGAGATGATACTGTACATAGAATTGGTGGAAAATGTCATTAATATGAAAGATGTGGTGATAAAAGCTCATAGAGACAAATCTAGGAGTATCAACAGGATGTCTACAGTAAGTGCCAGAATGTTCTCTACCGAAGAATCAGAGCGATATGCAGGATCTTTCAACGATGTTTCCCGAATGGCTATAAACTTTGCAGGTGTTCGAAGTGCGAATGATGCCGTAAATGATATTGTGATCAGAGGCAACTCACCCTATGGCTTACTTTGGAGGATGGAAGGTGTGGATATTCCCAACCCTAATCACTTTGGTGATGGTGGTGCCACCGGAGGGCCGGTAAGTATGCTGAATAATAATGTGCTTTCAAATTCAGATTTCATGACCGGGGCTTTCCCTGCTGAATATGGTAATGCGTTATCAGGGGTATTTGACTTGAAGATGCGCAATGGCAACTATGAAAAACATGAGTTCCTTGGACAAATTGGTTTCAATGGCTTTGAGTTTGGCGCTGAAGGGCCCATCTCTAAAAAGACCAGGTCCTCTTACCTGGTCAACTATAGGTATTCCACCCTTAGCGTATTAACTGCTATGGGCATTAACTTTGGAACAGGAGCGGCAATCCCCGAATACCAGGACCTCTCCTTTAAGTTGAATTTCCCCTCAAAGAAGATAGGCAAGATCTCCATTTTCGGATTAGTGGGTTTCAACTACATTGAATTCCTGGACAGCGAGAGGGATACCACGGAAGAAAAGGAGAAGCAATTCTATACCGCTAATGAAACGGATGTCACTTCCATAAATAACACCCAGATATTTGGTGTTAACCACACCCTACTTATTGATAGTACCGCCTATTCGAGATTGACCCTCTCCTTTTCCAGAGCAGGCAACACCGGTTATATGGATTCCCTTAGTACCGTTGACAGGTCAAAGGTGCCATGGTGGAGGCAATCTTATACTCGGTTGAAATATGGGACCTCTTTCTTTGTCAATAAAAAGATGAGTACGAGAAACAGTATTCGTCTGGGTATTTTCGTTGACCTGAAAGAAGCTGACTTAATAGATAGCTCTTATGATGGGAGTTTGGGAAAATTTCAGAAAAATGTTGATTTTAAAGGGTCTACTTTTCTTTATCAACCATATACACAATGGCAGTTTCGGTTAAATGACATGGTAACTTTCAATACCGGTTTGCATTTCTTATACTTATCATTGAATGGTACCTCATCCATCGAACCAAGATTTGGTGTTAAATGGCAGTTCACCCCTAAGCAAACCTTTAGTGTCGGTTATGGTCTGCATAGCCAGATGTCACCTCTATACATGATCCAAGCGGAGACATTACTGCCTAACGGAAAATATATCAAGCAAAATGAAGAACTTGGATTTACGAAGAGTCATCACTTTATTGTCGGGTATGACCTCAATATCTCTGAAACGGTGCGGCTTAAATTAGAGGCCTATTATCAATCCATCTTTGATGCGGTAGTTGAAGTTGACAGCAGTTCGTACTCTTCATTGAACTTCGGAAGTTTTTCATATGAAACTCCTGAAAAGCTGAATAATGGAGGTACAGGGTATAACTATGGAGTTGAGATGACCTTAGAGAAATTCATGGATAAGGGGTTGTACTTTTTAATGACCTTGTCACTCTTCGAATCAAAGTATGAAGGTAGTGATGGCATTGAAAGAAACACGGTATTTAATGGGAACTATGTATACAATTTACTTGCGGGTAAGGAGTTTTCTCTAAAAAGTAAAAAGAAAAAACCAAAGAATAAGAAAGCAATTACTGTGGACACACGATTTAATATTGCAGGTGGCCAAAGGTATACACCCCTTGATATGGTCAAATCAGCAAAATACGGAAGGTCATTCTTTGATGATGATCTAGCATTTTCAGAGCAATTGGATAATTACATCGTACTTGATGGCAACTTTGGATATAAGGTGAGTGGCAAAAAGACATCCCAGGTCTTTGTATTAAGTGTGAAGAACATAACCAATCATCAAAATCCACTTTATCACAATTTTGATGGTGATACCGGAGAGATCGAGATCGTATACCAAACGGGGGTATTCCCAATGCTGTTCTATAGGATCACCTTCTAATAGATGGGATGAAAGCTGGAAAAGTTCTTGTAGTTACTCCTTAACAATGACCACAGCGACGTACGTTACTCCAAGTGCAGGGGTCCCATCCTCTGCTTCTTCCCTGGTGCCAATGCCAAAGATAATCCTCTGGCCATCCTTGAATCCTTCAAAGACCTTTTCCCCTTGTATTTGGGTGAGAGAATTCTTGTCGAGGGTCACCTTATTGGTGGCAGACCATTCGGCTTCGTAGATATTGCTGGAATCTACCAGATGGATCAGTTCCATTTCCTTGCTGCTAAGATTCTCAGGAACTTTAAAATAATAATTGGTCGCATCGATTACCACTCCATCACACGACTTTATCTGGTAGGTTTTATGTTCATTATTTGTCTCAGACTCCTTTTGGTTATGGTGCTCATCCAGGGTAAGGGTCTCATATCCACCTGACCCATCCCCGCAACTGAAAAGTACGACTGCCAAAAGAATTACGATCGATCCTGCATTTCTCATTGTATTCAATTTAATGGTCAAAATTCGGTAGCAAAAATAGTAAAACAATTGCAAGTTATAATTATTTCTTACTCATAAGTCCAATAATTGCCAAACTCCAATTATATTTATATTTTGCAAATTTCTAACAAATACGAATAATGTATGACTTTCAGTAAAGATATGGAGGATAGGATCGACCAATTATCGGGATCACTGAGTACCATTACTAAGAAAAAAATGTTTGGCTCCATCAGCTATTTGCTGAATGGCAATATGTGTTTCGGAGTACATAAAGAGATGCTGATCATAAGGACAACTGAAGAAATCGCCAATAGTTTGCTGGAAGAAGAATACGTGAGCGTTTTTGATATTACCGGCAAACCTATGAAAGGATAGGTAATGGTGCATCAGGAGGGTGTTCGGGAAACCGGACAACCATTGGAGATGCAAGCACTGGGCAGTAATCATGCAGCCACTTTACCAAAGAAGTAATATTAGATCTCTATTTATCAAAAATGATAATTCAGCGACAAAACCCTCAGCGGATTGACATAGATCCGTCCTTCCGAAACATCTTGTTTTGAGTCTAAGAGGTCTTTTTGGTCACTATAGGCAATTCTGATATTCGTTTCCGCGCTTATTGAGATCCGGTTGAATGGCCTGAATTTGAATCCAAACGTGGGCACTACCCCAACTTCCTGAATGGTTACATCATAGGGATGTTCGGTATTCCAATAGTACCAATCTCCGACACCACCAATGATGCCTGTTACCTTCCCGTAAAGAAGGGAGAGGTCCATGGCCACGAAAGGTTGAAAAGTGCCGATCACCAGATTTCTCTCATAACCTACATTCAACTCACCGATCTTGTTCTCACCTGCTTCTCTGTAATGGTATGAGCGTCCAATATCCTCATAAACGAACTTTGAATAATAATAAGTGAGTCCAATGCGGAATGTATTCTTACGACAGTGATACTTGTACATGATCCCATTTCCATAGTTCTGCCCACTGGTAAGTTTACAATTCACATACTTTCGCTTGAGGTCAGTAATATTGTATCCATTGATACCAATTTCATTTTCCCCACAAATATTTGCTCTATTGAATCGTGGGCAATTGCCGGTACTTTGTCCCCATGCGGGTAAGATACTAAATAGGGTTAGAGTTAAGATTATTGCCAGTTTCATATGCTAAAATTTTAGTCATCGAAGCAATCCCTTCAAATCTCATCTTTATTGGAATATGAGCCCTTTTCCTATAGTAATAAAGGTATTTAAAAAAAACAAAATAACCAAGGAATAATGACAATTTATAAGCATTCTAAGTAGCAGCATACTGTTGTCTTTTCTATTACCATTTTTTCCCAACAATCAAAATTATGAGTATACAATCGACAATCTCACCTACTAATTACCTTGGGTAGCATCTTAATATTTGTATTTTTTGCCCAAATTCAATATTGGCTTTTCAAGACTGTAATATGAAATTATAGAAAACAAGAGTGTAGCAATTAACGCAAATACAGTTACTATGGCATCTTCATAATCATTTATATAGGGGTCTTGATTTAATACGAATTGATGTAATAATCCGCTGAAAATTTGATGAGTGAGATAGATCATATATGAAATCCGAGCAACAAATGACATTAGTGCACTTGATAACGCTTTTATAATAAAGTTATTCTTATTTAACATTAGTACAATAACAAGCACTGTCCCGTAAAGTAAAGCAAGTATTGAATGAATATATGTCCCACCAAATTTTTCTGATCCCTTTATAAAAAATAGCAATAAGAATGAGATGGTTAACAATAAAAACAAAATTCCTTGTCTTTGTTTAAATATCTTATCCAGAACACCGCTTAGATAGCACTGGGCAATCAACACGCCAATTAAAAGGGAATCCATTCTGGCAGGAAGCAAAACGTAAGAACCGAGGCCAGAAATCAAAGCTCTACAAACCGGTGCCAAAAGAATGAATAGGATAAGTAATTTGGGCAGGTGTTTTTTGTTAATTGAATAAATTAGTACCGGCAGAATAAGATAGAATTGTTCTTCAATTGCTAAAGACTAGGTTACGTTTAACCAATTTGCCCCAAACCCACCATTGATCATCCATAAATTTTGCAAATAGAATAAGTAAGAATATAATGGAAAGGGATTTTTCGATAACCACGGAAATTGAATGGATAATCCGCATAATAGGAAAATAAGAATGGTCAGAAGAATTAAATAATAGGCAGGAAAAATGCGAAAGAACCTTCGTAAATAAAATGATTTGAAATAGTTTTTACTTTCCTTATGATATATTAAGATTCTCTCAATTAGAAATCCGGATAATACAAAAAATAAATCTACTCCGCTCCAAGTCCAGAATGTCCGTTTACGAAAATATACCATTGTCCCACCCAACAAGTCACTATTCACCTGACAAGTAAAGTAATGCCAGATAATAACTAATAGTATTGCAATAGCTCTTACACCATCTAACGGTCTAATATTATTTAATCCCAATTATTCTGCATTTCCTGATATCATTCAATCCACCCCATAAGCAAATCTCATTTACCCTCAATAACTATTTGCTTATTCAAATTTGATCTTATTGACGAAATAAACCTTTCTCTTTCTTTTCACCTTTTCGTTCAGTTTATTTTTTATTTTTTGGCTTCCAAAAGCGATAAAATAGCTGCCATACCAGAATTCAATATTTGAAAATGACATCTTTGACCGGTCACCGCTATAAATCGTCTCTATTTCCTCTGATTCAAAGTCGTGAATGACCTGGCCATCGAATTTAATTGACTTTGATACGATCCTACTCCTGCTGGCAAAGACCAGCTTAATAGCATGTTCACTCTTCTCCTGGGTAGCGATAAATTTTTTCACTACAAACGGTTTATAGGCAGGCCACATTTCAAAGGATTCATCCCATACCAGGGTTCCTTCACTGCTAAATTTTGCGATCACCGCATGTGTATATCGGTACCCATCAAAAACAGTTCTTGTATGTGTGGTTGTGGTGGTAACACCATTTGAGGTAGAGGTTGTGGTGTATGTCTCTGTTCTGTACGTTGGGTAATACGCCTCCCCTAAAAAGAGATATCCATCAGCCAGTAGTATTACTTCATGAGTTGCCAATCTATAATTAATGACGAGTTCTTTCCCTCTTCCCTTCTTTCTCTCTTTCTTCTTTTCAATTCTCTCTTGTTTTCGTTCAGGAAGGTAGGCAAGAAAGTTCTTCAGATCCAGAAAATTATAGAACTTCATAAAATCGATCTCCTTTTGATGCACCTGGCAGAAGAATAATCCTTCAGAGACGCTGGTAAATTTAGTGGAATAAGTTCCGGTGAAGATGTATTTACCCTCTCTCAATTTCGATGCTGAAATATCCACCAGGTTCTTCTCCACTTCTTTGGTCAGATTAAATACTTCTTCCTGAACTCCCCTATCGTTCAATCTGATCACAAAAATAGCACTCTGTCTATTCGCTATGTGCACCTTTGCATATAGTAAGATCTCATTGGCCTCCTTTAAAACCTGAAAACTCATAAGGTCTATTCTCTCCCTATTATATCCCTCTAAATTGATGGGAATAATGTTATGCTCACCTGTCTTCCAATTGATAGAAAAGAGGAATGGTTTCTTTTTGACCAAGGTATTGAAATAAGCATAATCTCCAAGGATGGCCATTTCTTCCACAAAGGTCTTCTTCGGGATCTGCCCCTCAACTTTTGTTATTGAAAGGGGGGCCACATTGATGGTAAGCAATGAGTAATTCCCTTTTCGATCTTTATACAATGTATGTGCCCGTTCGTCGGTACTGTACGTTTCATCAGATCTATATTTCTTGGGAAGCATGATCGTCTTTGTATCTACTGATTGCAAGTCAGCATTGAATAATTCATATTTCCATTCCCTTTCTTTGCCGGAAGACTCCCCATTTTTGGAGCTCATCAAAAAACCATCTTCTCCAAATTCAATGATATTTTCATTCTCATAGCCATCCTTTAACTCAAATTCTATCCTCTTTTCATAGGATACCTGGCCTATGGCAGCGCTAGTGGAAATGAAAAGAAAAAGAAGAAATAGGTTGTTTTTCATGGTATTATTTTTAGATGCATTATAATAGGACAATGCACTTATTGCTCAATGTGGTGGGGATAAAGCAACAAACTATGGTACTCAATAAAGGTATTTAAAGTAGCCAATATAGGC
>CAZNGA010000036.1:0-30698 GCA_964572485.1 uncultured Chitinophagales bacterium | reverse complement strand
AAAAACAGTCCCGGAGAATATCATGTTCCGGTTGTTAAGAAGTTTCAACTCTTTTTTCTTGGGAAAGATCATCACATTTTGCGAATCACTTAAGTTCACCATGTAAACTCCTATAAGATCAAGGTCGCGAGAATAGAGGTTGAGCTTCCCATTGACCTCTTCATTTACCGAACGGATCCTGATCGCATCATAATCCAAACGTTCCGCATTCGCCAGTACATAATTAATGGTCCTGTCCCTTATTGTGACCATCTCAGATCTATCATCATAATAAATGTATCCTTCTTCTACGAGTTTGTAGAACATCCTGCGCACCTGCTCTATTGCAGTTAGTCCCATTTTTTCCGCAAGATCACCCCCATAAGCGATCCTTGTATCGTTATCCAAACTATATTTTGCGATCACATGAACCGGGTTGTAATCCAGTACGCCCTGCCATTTTCTTAGCCGGCCTTTTTCAAAGAAATTTAACGACTCAAAGTAAGCTGGGCTGGTAGCTGCCCCAATCAGCATCTTGAAAACAATGTCCGGTGTATTCATATCCCAGTATATAGCATCTGCATCCATCTCTAATTTTTGGTAGGAGTTGTAGAATGTAGTTTTTGATATGCCCTGTTTCCCCCTGAATAGAGTCAGGTAATTTTTAGCGACATCATATTTTAATTTCAGCCCCGGGTGATAAATGCTGTCGTCCTTCAAATATATAGTGAGCTCCACATCCTGGCTGCTGATCTCTTCCCCTTTTCTGATCACAAATAATTCAGAATTCGCTTTGACAACTAAAGTGTCATTTTTTGAAAAGAAGGAGAGCTGTGCCCCTTTGTTACTTGAGCCTTTACCCAAAACCTTCATGCCATGGAGTGAGATATTCCCTGTAAACGAAATATTCTCTGCCAGGTTATCCAGTGTGACCTCCTGTTCCTTTGAATCGAATCGAGGGTAGGAGGTAGTACCCACTTTGTACTCGGCAATGATCTTATCTGTTAATACGCCTTGCATGGGCTCAGGCAATAAGGTATTGTAGTAGAAGGTAACAGGGTCAATGGTGAACTCTGATTTATTCAATTCTATTTCATAGTTGTCAAATGTGCAATAAGTATCCGTAGAATCCAACCCGGCTCTTGCCCAATTGATGATCCCTCCTTTACCTTTCCAGGTAGATGAAAGCGGATAATAGTAACCACTTGTATTGTAGATAGTTAGTTTGTCACGCCTTGCTTTTCCATAAAGATCCAGTGCCGGAATATATAGCTTGGGTATAGAATCATAAACAAACTGGTAATCCCCGGAAGTAGATCCCCATATTCTTGCCCTTGATTTCCGCAAGGCATCATTCAAAAAGAGTTCTACCGAAAAGGAGAGATAGGCCTGGAATTCCTTTTGGCGCCCTCTTTTTAGATTCTCCAGTATCTTTAATAAACTCTCATGCCACGAACTGAACATTTCGGTAGGTTTGTCATTTTCAATAAAATTCAAAATGGAGCGGAAGTAATTATTAAAGACAGGGTAGGGCCTCATTTTCATGCGCAGCATGGTATTGGAGATCTCTATGATCTTCGTCTGATTGGCTTGTATCAAAGGATCGCTTTCCCATATGACCAGAAACTCTTTGGCTACCTGCTCACAATCTTCTCTTTTTGTACCCTTCAGAAATTTTTCAATCTCCTTTGCAAACTTCTCCGGTTCACTTGAAAACTCCTTAGTGGTTTGGCCAAAAAGAGGGATGTGAAAAAAAAGTGAGATAAAAATACCTGTAAGAAGAACTTTCAAACCGGTAGATTTTACAAATTGTGAAAAATGGTGAGGAAATCAGTTGCTTTTAAAGAGGCGCCACCGATCAGCCCTCCATCTACATCAGCAGAAGCGAACAGCTCAGCCGCATTCCCTGGATTACAACTGCCACCATATAAGATGGTGAGATCCTCGGCCAGTGATGCGCCAAACTTTTCAGCGATCATATTCCGGAGAAAAGCGTGCATCTCTTGTGCCTGTTCGGAAGTAGCTGTTTTCCCGGTACCTATAGCCCACACTGGTTCATAAGCCAGGATCACCTTGCTCATTTCATCATTTGATAAATTAAAAAGGGAATCCTCTACCTGAGCAGCTACATACTCAAAATAATTTCCGTTTTCACGATTTTGAAGGGGTTCGCCACAACAAAATATTGGAGTGATCCCTGCAGATAGGGTACTTTGTGTTTTTTTTGTGAGCAAGTCCTCGGATTCATTGAAATACTGGCGCCTTTCAGAGTGCCCAACCAAGACAAATTCTACCCCCATAGATCGTAGCATCATTGGTGATATCTCCCCTGTGTAAGCACCGCTTGGTTCAAAATGGCAGTTTTGAGCCCCTAGTTTGATTGCCCCATTATCTTTAATAACTGCTGCTACGCCATTAAGGTGGATAAATGGAGGGATAATGATCAGGAATTTTTCAGTAAAGGAATCATCCCCAACAACATCACGAATTTCAGATGCCAATGCGATTCCTTCGTCATACTCTTTATTCATCTTCCAGTTGCCGGCAACTATTTTATTTCTCATAGCTTGTAATAATTTGGTATCAAATTAGTAGTTTCTGTATTTTTCTGTCAATTCAAATACACAATGTAAAATATTCTTATCAATATCAGTAAGTTCTTTGTCGCGCCTTTTCATGACGTTTTCGGCGACTTCAAGGGCCTTATCTATTTGGTAAGGGCTAAATTCCGAAGCACCGCCCCATGAAAAAGAGGGGATGAAGTTTCTGGGAAATCCGCTTCCAAAAATATTCGCCGATACGCCAACTACAGTTCCGGTATTGAACATTGTATTAATGCCGCTTTTTGAGTGATCTCCCATAAATAAGCCGCAGAACTGTCTTCCCGTAGGGTCGAAACTATCAGTATTATAATTCCAGATACGTACTTCAGCGTAATTATTCTTAAGGTTAGAGCTATTGGTGTCCGCTCCCAGGTTGCACCATTCACCTACCACAGAATTACCCAAGAATCCATCATGTGCTTTGTTTGAATTAGCAAATATCACGGAATTGGTGACCTCTCCACCTGCTTTTGAGAAAGGGCCAATAGTGGTAGGCCCATATATTTTTGTGCCCATTTTGAGTATAGCGCCTTCACAAAGGGCAAAAGGCCCACGGATCATTGACCCTTCCATGACCTCACTGTTCTTCCCAATATATATTGGTCCATTCTCTGTGTTCAATATGGAACAAGATATTTTGGCGCCGGATTCAACGAAAATCGGGTCATCTCCTATCACTTGATTGCTGTTATCAAGGGGCTGAGACGCTTTTCCTTCAGTTATGAGGCTGAAATCTGATTGGATGGCCTGCCCATTTTTTGAAAATATATCATGGACTGCATCCACCTCTAGATACTCATTTTTCATTGGGATATTCTTACAGCTTTTGATCACCTGTTCTGGTGAAAATGTATTGGTAAGAGTTTCACCAACAATTGCTGCAATTAATTTGTTGTCAGCCACAATACCTTCTTCAATTTGAAGGGAGCTAATGGCTTCGAACAATTCTTGATCTGGTAAGATGGACCCATTGATCAAAAGATTGCTGGACTCAATTTTGGGGTTGAATTTTTTACTCAGGTGATCAGCAGTGAGGGTAGAAGTAGAGGTTCCTAAAATAAATTCCCATTTCTCTCTTATTGTAAGTATGCCGATCCTGATATCTGCAACAGGCCGGGTAAATGTAAAAGGCAATAAGTGAGAGCGGGAATTATCATCAAAAAGGAGGACATTATGGGTAACCATGAAGCAAAAGTAAGAAAAGCATAGGATAAATAGCGTTTTTTACCTTAAAGAGATATCATCATTTGATGGTTAAGGATGAGGTATGTTCCCTTATTGATTAATTGAGTATTCAATACCGAAGGAAAAATCCTCAAGATTTTCGATACCGTAATTCTTGATGGGTACCAGTTCTTTTCTATTGTTCTTAACATATACCATGATCAATAGATCAGTATATCCCTCCATGCTTATGTGTGTTTTCTTATCTACATAATGTTTCTTGAATTCTTCAGGAGAAAGAATTCCGTTTTCAACATCTGTTTCGATCTTATCAAAGATCCTCTTTTCTACCTTGAGGAATAGTTGTTGTTTGGGCGCTTTAAAAATCGTGAAATTATCTATTTTGACCGACTTGAGTGAGTCGTCATTGGGTATGTAAACCAAGTATTTGAATTTGCTTAGTTGTCGTTCACTTTTCATTTCCTGTTCATTAAAGAGCTCCCGGGGTAAATGCAATTATAATTTCCATTGCAGGGTGGCATTAGAGAATCCGCCTAGATTAAGCCCTCTTCCCCGGGAGATTTGATCTTATAATTCTAAGTCATCTCCTACAACAATTTCATAATCTGAATCAAGTAGTTTATAATAAATCATACCTTCACCAGGGTTATGGTCAATTACCTGGTAAATTGTACTCATTTGCGATGTTCCGGCCCCATCAACTGTAGCAATAAGTTGAAAATTAACTCCATCATTTGATCTTTCCAGATAGAAAGCGGTGTTGTTAGTTTCAGAAGAAGTGACCCAGTCTATTTGCACTGTTCCGGGTCTTATAAGTTGTAAAGTGAAAGACTGCAATGCTACGCTTCCGTCACTTTCACCTGAATACGATGGAGACGCTTGTGATTCAGCGGTGCCATTAATTATGTTAATTGGATTAAAAAGTGATCCAACACTTATCAGAAAAATGAGTATTGTTTTCATAAGGCATGTTTTTTTTGGTTTTATCAAAATTATCATGGATCTATTAAGAAATACTATCAAAAAATGAATTATTGTGAAATAGCAAAATTAGAAAAATAAAAATATTTTTTCTATTTTTATATAGAAAATATAAAGAATTGAGCTAAAATAAATGAAAAACCTACAGGAAATAATTAAAATTGTGAACCGCAAAAGAGTGAAGAATAGTAAAATTCTTGACAGTAGGGTTGATGAAAAGACCAATTTATTTCGCTTATTCAAAGGAGTTAGTGATGGGTCCTATCGATCAGACAGGGAGGCAGCAGTTGATATTTTTGGTACCGACCCGGATAATGCAAACTATCGTAAACTGAAATCCAATCTAAAGAAGCGCGTGAGCAATAATCTATTTTATCTGGATATCAATGAGCCCGGATATTCTGATTATCATAGAGCTTTATTGTCATGCAGTAAAAATTTGGCGAAGATCAGAATCCTGGTTTCCAATGGAGCCAGGAATAGTGGAGTAAAGCTGGCTAAAAAAACCTTAAAGCAAGCAAAAAAGTATTCCTTCTCTGAAATAATAATGGCCGCTGGTAGAGTTGTAAAGGATCATTACTCTTTTACCGGGCAATTGAAAAAATTTGATAATATGGTTTTGCTGTTGGAAGAAGCAAAATCCATCTATGATGTTGAGCTACTTTCTGAGAATTATTATCAAAGCTTAATAATTCATTTTGCTAAATCTGTCTCTGCAAAAAAAGAGTTAGAGCTTTTGGCTAATAAATATTATCGTGAGTTGAAAAAACGATCTGAAACTTGTAACTCATTTGTGCTGCAATTTAACCTGCATAAGATCTGGCTGATGGTCTACTTGGTCAGGGGGACTTATAAGGATGCCTTAAAGGTTTGTGATCGATTTGATGACTATTTGAAACGCAATCCGGTTTATAGGCAGGATATGATCCTTGGCCGGTTTGCTTTGTATAGATTGTATTGTTATCTACACCTTGATGATTATAAAAATGGGGTAATAGCTGTACAAAATTGTATTTCTTTATTTCGTAATGGGAGCAATAATTACTTCATATTTAGAGAATATCATTTCTTACTGGCGATCAGGAATGGGGAAAATAGAGAAGCAGCGAATATTATTTCAGAGGTGTTCGGTCATCAGAAATTTCATTCTTTCGAGAATCATCAAAAGGAAAAGTGGCGGATCTTTAGGGCATATTTTAACTATATCGCGGGTGAAGTACCCACACAGACCACTCTTAGTGAGACGTTGCCTGAGCAATACGACCTTGCAAGTTTCTTGAGATTTGTGCCTTCCTATCTTAAAGATAAGAAGGGATACAATATTGCAATTCTAATCTTGCAAATTCTTGTACTCCTAAAGAGAGCAGATTATGACGGGATCATTGATAGGGTGGAAGCCTTGAGGAACTATTGCAGCAGGTGGCTGGATAAGAATGATTGTTACAGAAGCAATTGTTTTATCAAAATGGTATTGATCATGGAGAAGGAAGGATTTGATTATGATCGAACTAAGAAGATCGCTGCTAAGTACTATGTGAAATTAAGGTCGACTCGCTTTAGCTATCAAGGTACTCCAACAGATCTGGAAGTTATCCACTATGAAAAACTATGGAAGAGTATATTGGATGAATTGAAACTGAGTGATTCCATGAAAAAGAAAAATAAGAAAATAGATGTTGCAATGACGTAGTAGGGTGAGAAGATTACTCTTCTTTCTTCTTCTTTTCTTCGTCTTTTTCCTTTTCTTTTTCTTTGCCTTTATCCTTGTCCCCGTATTTTTTCTTAAACTTATCGATCCTTCCTGCCGAATCAACGAATTTCATCTTACCTGTGAAGAAGGGATGAGACATATGGGAGATCTCTAATTTGATGAGAGGGTATTCTTTGCCATCTTCCCAAACGATAGTTTCTTTTGATGGCGCAGTTGACTTGCTCAAAAATGCGTAATCACTTGAGAAATCTTTGAAAACCACAAAACGGTATTCTTCTGGATGTATGTCCTTCTTCATTACTGTTGTTTATTGCAAATTAAGGAGGTGCAAAGGTAAGTAATAGTTGCAAAATATGCCAATTTTACTTGAGAATTTTTAAAAAGGGATAATTATACGATAATAGTAGTAACTTTAAAAAAAACAGAATATGAAGTGGCGTAGATTTAATGGTGATTTGATCCGTAACTCGCTGGAGGAGTCAGTTGAGGAGGTGATCAAAAGTGAAAAGGCCAAGGGAAATAAATTGAAAGTTTGTATTGGAAGTGATTCCCAAAGGCGATCCCGGAGCGTTGAATTTGCAACTGTCATTGTATTTCTTAGGGAGGGGAAAGGAGGATTTATGTTCATCCATAATGATAGAACCAAACAGAAAATGTCACTTAAGGAACGGTTGTTATTGGAAGTGGCTAAATCGATCGAGGTGGCTTATGGTTTGTGTGAATTATTTGATAGATATGATATTGACCTCGAAGTGCATGCCGATATAAATACGAATCCTCAATTTAAATCTAACACTGCCTTGAAGGAAGCTATGGGGTATATCCTGAGCATGGGCTTCGCATTTAAAGCAAAACCTGATGCTTTTGCAAGCTCTCATTGTGCAGATAAGGTAGTGTGATATCAATCTATGGGAACAATGTCATTCGCAAGACTCTGGGTATTTTTCATTATTGTATTTGTGTCCGGCGGCTCTTTAATGGGTGTCGAACTCATTGGGGCTAAAATGATGGCACCCTTTTATGGCAATACTCTATTTGTTTGGTCGGCAGTAATAGGAACTACATTAGGAGGGCTAACTACTGGATATTTTATTGGTGGCTATTTATCCCATAAACTTCCACTGCAACCTACTTTACACACCATACTATTAGTCATTTCTGTTTTGGTAGCTTCCATGCCTATTATAGGGGATGGTATTTTGAGTGGCACCTTGCATATGGGGCTTAAGGTGGGTATCACTTTGTCGCCATTGATCTACCTGTTCCCTCCATTAATTGGATTTGGTATGATCTCACCGATCATCATTCGAATTATTACCTCAAAAGTTGAACTTATTGGCAGATCGGCAGGCACAATATATGCGATATCCACCTTTGGAGGGATATTGGCAACATTTTGGTTTGGATTCTATGGAATTGCATATTGGGGCCTTATCGCCTGCAGCCATCTGATTGCTGGAGTTCTTATCTGCTTTCCACTGCTATATGGGCTGCTAATTTTAGTGGGAAAGTTACGCAGATTCTGAATGAACTTTGATCATCGATGGGAGAAAAGCACTAAGATTTTTCATCAGGATGAAGGACCTCATCGATAAAGTTGAGCAATTCCTCTTTTCCATGTTTCGTCTTTGAGGAAGTGATGAAAAATTGTGGAAGAAATTGCCAATACTCAAGCATGGCTTTCTTGAAATTCTCTATCTGGCTTTCTTTTATATGCTTTTTAAGTTTGTCAACTTTTGTAAATACGATTACAAAAGGGATTTCCAACTCTCCCAGCCAATTGGCAAATTCGATATCGCTCTTCTGAACAGATATTCTTGAGTCTACAAGTAAGAAAACGCATTGCAATGTCATCCGCTCCTTTAGATAATCGCGTATGAAATTTTCCCACTCCCTTTTTTTGGTTTTAGAAACTTTGGAATACCCGTATCCCGGAAGGTCTACCAAATGGTACTCCTCATTCACTAAAAAGAAGTTCAATGTTTGGGTTTTTCCCGGAGTGTTTGATATCCTGGCAATATTTTTCCTATGGGTGAGCATATTTATCAGCGAAGATTTGCCAACATTTGATCGGCCGGTAAATGCAAATTCCGGTAATTTGGGCTTGGGACAAGCTTTTACGCTTGCAAAACTTCCAATAAATGAAATATCTTTGATTTTCATTGGTATTTGAAACTAGATTTTCGAAGTTAAGAATTATTGAAGGATTATACTATTAAGGCAATTAATTATTTATCATCACTACCTAGAATGACCCGGATGACCATTAAGTACCCAATCCCTTTTATATAGCAATCGAGAATTATCATAAGCGATTTGTTTGAATAAAATTTATCTTTGTGAACAATATCGTTGATTCCAACATATGCTATAATGTCTAAGCAGGTTTTGCCTTATGATAATGTCCGTACTCCAAAGAAGGAGCAAGTAGCACAAATGTTTGATGGCATCGCCTGGCGATATGATTTTCTAAATCACTTCCTTTCCTTAGGTATTGATAGGTATTGGAGAAGAAGAGCCCTCAAATTGATCAAAAATTCCCCTCAATTGATCCTGGATGTAGCCACAGGTACTGCAGATTTTGCAATTGAAGCCGTTAGGTTAGATCCTGATAAGATCATTGGTATTGATATATCAAAACAAATGCTTAAGATTGGAAAGGAAAAAGTGCAAACAAAGCATCTGGATAATATAATAGAGCTGGAGGAGGGAGAAGTAGAAGAATTAAGGTTTGATGACAATACTTTTGATGCAATTATCGTTGCATTTGGCATGAGAAATTTTGGTGACATCGAAAAAGGGTTACTTGAGATGCATAGAGTATTAAAGCATGGCAAGGAACTTATAGTGCTTGAATTTTCAAGCCCGAAGGGATGGCTGCTAAGATCTGTATACCAGTTCTACTTTCATAGGATCTTGCCGGTGATCGGCCGATTAGTTTCAAAGGAAAAGAGTGCCTACACTTACCTGCCAAGATCTGTTAAAGCTTTTCCCGAAGGAAAAGAATTGTTAAACAAATTTGAGTCTGCGGGGTATAAAGTATTTAATTGTATTCCGTTAACATTAGGAATCTGTACAATTTATCAATGCGAAAAATCCTGATATCTATATTATTCGTGTTACTGCCTGTGGTGATCTTCTCCCAGATATATAATAGGGAGAAAGACTTTACCCGGATTCATTTTGGTATCACCCTTGGATACAGTTCGTCAAATTTCAAGATCGTTCACTCTGATAGCTTTAATTATCACGATAGTGTGTTGATCGTTGAATCGCCTCGTAAACCGGGATTGAATATTGGAATCGTATCGAATTTAAGGATTGGGAAGTACCTCGATATTAGGTTTATTCCTGCCTTGTCATTCGCTGAGAAAAAACTTCGATATGTGATCGTGCAAGACTCAGTGATAAATATGAAGATCGAATCAATTTACATAGATTTTCCTTTAAGTCTGAAGTTTAAGTCGGATAGAGTCAAGAACTTTCGAATGTATCTCCTCGCAGGAGGGAAATACAGTTTGGATATGGCTTCGAATGCAGAAGCAAGAAATGCTGAGGGCATCGTTAAGATCAACCCATACGATATTTCGGCGGAAGCCGGATTCGGATTTGAATTTTACTTTCCCATGTTCAAATTCTCCCCGGAGTTGAAATTTTCTTATGGGATCTTTGATATTCACTCAAAAAATGACAAACTGATGTATTCTGATGTAATTGAAAGACTATTGACAAGAGCGTTTTTGATCTCTTTTCATTTTGAGGGATAGATGTCTCGGTGTCTTTGGTATACAACAAAAGGTAAAGTGTCTATAATAATTAACCCATGTTGACATCCCGAAAAGAAGCACTTCCATTTTTTTTGGTGATCCTAATGTTCATTGGATTTCATCCCACCATTTTAAAGGGGCAGACGCATAATTTTATACCCTATTCTATAGGTGAAGGCCTCCCGCAATCGCAGGTCCAGACGATCTGCCAGGATAAAATGGGGTATATATGGATGGGGACCAATGGGGGTGGTATATGCCGATACGATGGGTTGAACTTTGTTTCCTACACTACTTCCAGTGGCCTCATAAATAACCGAATCAAAGATATCTTTGAAGATAGAGCTGGCAACTTATGGATCTGCACAGAAGGCGGAATAAGTATGATCAATGGCCAATTGCTGGACAATGATTCATTGGTCTTTGACAATTTTACAGACCAGCAAGGACTTCCAACAAATAAGATCTTTTGCGCTTTTGAAGATGCGAATGGAGTCGTATGGTTTGGTACAGCACATGGGATCAGTCGCCTGGAGCGCAAAGCTCACGGTCAGCAAGATCATGGTACATCAGGGAAACAAGTACCTGTGGATGCAGGCCAGTCAAAGGACCATCATTTCATAAACACAGATATCAGGGAAATGTTTGAAAAAAGTGATCCCGCCATTCAAACGATATTTCAAAGTAGAGATGGTACGATTTGGTTGGGAGGGACACAAGCCATATATAGGTACAATAACCAACAATTGGCAATAGTTGATATGGGAGACGATATCTCTAATGTATGGTCATTTGCAGAAACTGCGGAAGGAACCCTTCTTATTGGTACTGCTTCTGGAGTAGTGAAGTTCGAAAATAGTGGATTTCAGAAAGTTTCTTTCAGCAGGGTCCTTCAAAATAAGAGCACTAAAAGCATTCATATCAGCAGTAAAGGAGAATTGTGGTTTGGTACAGATAATGGGTTGGTAAGATATAACGGCTTTGAAGCAGTGCCTTATAGTGTTAAGGAGGGGCTGAGTACCAATGTCATCAACGAAATAATTGAAGACCGGGAAGGAAATATGTGGTTCGGGACAGATGGGGGAGGCGCCATGAAGTACAAAGATGATCGCTTCGTCCATTTTCCAATGAAGGAAGGAGAAGATCTGAACCTGGTACTATCTATTATGGAAAGTACAAACGACAAAATGTGGATCGCTACTTACTCCGGGATGTATGTACTGGAAGGAAAGCAAATTACCCCCTTTTTGGTAAGTAATATCTATAAGCAATTTACCATCCATACCGTTTATGAAGATCGTAAAGCAAACATCTGGTACGGTGTTAGAGATTATGGGGTTTTTAAAATGGATGCAAATGGACTGACACAATATAATATTCATAACGGCTTGATCAGCAATAATGTGTTTTCCATCCTTGAGGATAGTTATGGTTATCTATGGTTTGGCACTGACCAGGGAATTAGCCGCTTTAATGGTAAAGATTTCCAAGAATTTACTCTTGATGATGGTTTAGGAGGGGCAACGGTTACCTGTATATTTGAAGATAAGAACAGGGAGATATGGATTGGTACTGATGATGGTTTAAGCAGATTTGTAACTCCTGGCTCCCAGGATGAGGATAGCAAAGATGATCCACAGCAGGTGATGCAGTTCATTAATTTTACGATGAATGATGGCTTGGCAAATAATACGATCAATGCCATTTTGGAAGATGCAAAACAAAACCTATGGATCAGTACAGATAATGGGTTGTCACATTTTGATCACAAGGAATTTAAAAGCTTCACAACCAGAGATGGATTAAGTTCTAATCTTGTCAATTCTCTGATCATTGATAATGAGGGAGATCTTTGGATCGGAACAAACAAGGGGATCGATAAATTCAATTTAGATGATTTTTATAGTAAGGAATTAGTATCCATTGCACACTACACCGAGGAAGAAGGGTTTATGGGCATTGAATGTGAAAGGAATGCGGTTTGCAAAGACAGAGATGGGAATTTGTGGTTTGGAACGATAAAAGGCGTTATAAAATATAACCCAAAAGAGGATAAACCCAACCTGGTCGCTCCTTTGACACACATCACCGATCTGAGTATAGATTTTGAAAAATTTGATTGGCGAAGTGCACTAAAACCTTCCAAGGATGAAACAAAGCCTCCGTCGGTGGTATTACCTTATGGCATCAATTATCTGACCTTTCACTACGTGGGTATCAGTTTAACAGCTCCTGAAAAAGTGAGATATAGATATAAGTTGGAAGGATTTGATAAGGATTGGATGGAAGAGACGAACAGAACACAAGTTGACTATCCAATGTTGCCACCGGGAAATTATGCATTCAAGGTAATGGCAAAAAATAATAGTGGTATCTGGAACAAAGTGCCGACTACTATGAAGATTGTGATTGCACCTCCCTTTTGGCAGCAAGCATGGTTCATCATTATTGCTATTATTGTAGGCTTGTCGGTTATATTCTTCATTTTTTATGCAGTTTTCAATAGAAAGGTGAAAAGAAGGGAACTGAATGAGCGGATCGCAAATCTTAAGTTAAATGCGCTTCGTGCACAAATGAATCCTCACTTCATCTTCAATGCCTTGAATTCCATTCAGAATTTTATCAATAAGAATGAAGAGGAATCCGCGAATATCTATCTTGCGAAATTTGCCTCTTTAATGAGGCTGATCCTTGATAATACGAAAAGATCATACATCCCGCTAAGTGATGAATTGCGACTATTGGAGATCTATCTTGATCTGGAAAAACTGCGCTTTAAGAAAAAGTTCGATTATGAGATCTCCATTGAAGCCTCTTTGACCCCGGAAAAATATAATATTCCAAGTATGCTCATCCAACCATATGTTGAAAATGCGATCAATCATGGGATTTTGCAAAAGGAGGAGGAGGGCATGGTACGTATTGATCTTACCAAAGACGAAGATGGAATTTTGTGTGTTGTAGAGGATAATGGTATTGGAAGGGAGCGTGCGCAACAACTAAAGGAAAAAAGCAAGATCGGGCACAAATCTGTTGGTATCAGTCTTACAAAGGACAGGTTGGAGATCTTGAACGCAGTACCTAAGGGCAATATTGGAGTGGATATATTAGATCTATTCAAAGAGGAGGGTAAACCTTCCGGAACGCGTGTTGAAATTCTTATCCCTGTAATTAGTGATAAAGAGGAGTGACAGAACGCTTATTTCATTTATTGGTTTAGCGATTGAATGATTTATTGATTGAAGAGAAGATGACTAATTCCCAATCTCTAAATCTTCAAATCTCCCAATCTCCCAATCTCCCAATCAACCATCTAACCATTCACCCAATCTTCCCATACACGATCTCTAAGATCTCTTCTTCTTTTTTCTTGGCTTCATCAACTAACTGAGCTCCCTTGTCGACCATCTTTTTTGCATAGTTCTTGTCAGTTAAGTCACTTGCATTGATCTTTACATTAAGATATGCACCTATAACACTACTTCGTCCACAAAGGGCTCCAACTCCAGCATCTGAAACTGAATTTGGGTTCCCAACATCTGCCATAGCTTTCATTATATCCATACTTGCCAAGGCAAGCTCCATCACATTAAATGGGACTTCAATCGCATTTTTTGTGGCATCTTCAATAGCTTCCGCTCTCTTCTTCTTCTCTTCTTCCGTTCCTTTTACCATGCCAAACCCTGCCATGATCTGGTTGAATGCCTCTGTATCTTTGTCGACGGCTTGCAACAGAGCATCTTTTATCACCTGCCCTTTTTCTGCCCATTCAGAGAATTCTTCCCATCTGTCATCCCAACCCCGTTTATGTGCTGAGAGATTCGCAACCATGGTGCCTAATGATATGCCTAATACACCTACATATGCTGATATTGAGCCCCCGCCAGGTGCAGGAGACTCGGAAGCAGTTTCATTGGCGAATTCTTTGAGATCCATTGATATCAAAGGATCATCCTCATTCCCTTTTAAAATATATTCTATGATCTTCTTATCAGGATCAAATGAGCTTAGTTCATCAAGCCCCATTGATTTCACCGCTATTTTAATTATTTCCTTCTCTGATATACCTACTGAGCGTTGTTGCTTTTTTAAGAAATACTTTCCGGCATCCAGCATGGCCTGCAGCGGGATCAGTCCAACCAACTCAGAGCCAGTCACTCTAATGCCTCGTTCCTGTGCTTTCATATACACTTCATCATAAGCGATGTGCACAGGCGTAACAGTGATGTCAGTAAGATTCATTGAGATCTGGGCTACTCCATATTCCTCGATGAACCATCCGATGGCTTTTACCTTTTGTAAGGTCCCGGGAATTCGTACTGAAGCCCCTTGTTTATCCTTTACGATCTCTCCCGTGATGGGATTTCCTTTTCTTTTAACTCTTCCCGCTTCCCGTACATCAAAAGCAATAGAATTAGCCCTGCGTGTAGAGGTAGTATTCAAATTCACATTATAGGCAACCAAAAAATTACGTGCACCAATAGCAGTAACCCCTGTTCTGGCCACCTGCTCACTATATTTTGCCGGGCCAAAATCGGGTTTCCATTTGGGATCTGAAAGCTTTTTTTTCAACCCTTCATATTCCCCAGCTCGTACGGTAGCAAGGTTCTCTCTTTCTTTGCTTTGTGCTGCAAATTCATATAAATAGATGGGATGGCCCAACTCTTTCCCTACTCTTTCTCCAAGCTTTTTAGCGAAAGCTACCGTTTGCTCCATCGTTATATTCGAAATAGGAACAAAAGGGCATACATCTGTAGCACCAAATCTGGGATGTTCCCCATGGTGCTTGCTCATGTCGATCACTTCTGAAGCTTTTTTTATTGCCAAAAAGGCAGCCTCCACAACAGCATCCGGATGACCAACAAAGGTTACAACGGTTCTATTAGTGGCTTTTCCAGGGTCCACATCCAATAATTTAATTCCATCTACAGACTCAATTTCATCAGTGATCTGCTTGATAATGTTCATATCACGCCCTTCACTAAAATTTGGAACGCATTCAATGAGTTGATTCTTCATAAGTGCCAAAATTTTGGGGGTTTATAAAAATACCCAATCCTCTGTAAAATTACTGAATTTCTCCTTTTATGATAACCGTTTCTATTAATTGACTGCCAAAAGAATAAGGTAAGAATCCCGGGGATGGGATCTTTTTGGTGATAAACACATTGGCCAGCTTCCCTTTGGCGATGCTGCCAAGCTGATTTGATAGCTCCATTGCATAGGCCCCATTTATCGTAGCACCATTAATGGCTTCTTCCGGGGTCATTTTTAGCTTTAGACAGGCAAGTGAAAGTACCAACCCCATATTCCCTGATGGTGAGGAGCCGGGATTATAATCCGAAGCCAGTGCTATAGGTAATCCCTCGTCGATCATTTTCCTTGCCGGCGCATAATTTATGTTCAAAAAGAAGGCCACTGAAGGCATGATGCATACCATGATCCGATCATTTTTTTTGAGTACAGAGATCTCTTCATCTCCAATTTGTTCCAGGTGATCTATAGAAAGAGCTTTGTGTTTAACTGCCACCTGCACCCCGCCACTATTTGCCAGCTCGTTAGCATGTATTTTTGGCTTCAATCCAAATTTATCTGCCGCCAGCAGGATCTCTTCTGTCTCTTCCGGGGTGAAGAATCCTCGGTCGCAAAATACATCCACATATTCGGCAAGGCCCTCGTCAGCAACCTTAGGCAGCATTTTTGTATTTATTAATTCAATATAATCCTGTCGATTGTTTTCATATTCTGGAGGGATGGCATGTGCTCCAAGGAAAGTGGCTTTGATGGTCAAGGGTGAAATGGATGACAACTTTTTGATCACAGCCAACATTTTCATCTCAGCATCCAATGTCAACCCATACCCACTCTTAATTTCAACGGCCCCTGTTCCCATATCTTTGATCTCACAGATCCGTAGGTATGCATCTTCCAATAGCTCTTCTTCATGAGTATCCTGCAACCTTTTTGCAGAGTTTAGGATCCCACCCCCTCTCTTTGCGATCTCTTCATAAGATAATCCATTGATACGGTCCACAAATTCCTGCTCCCGGCTTCCGGCATAAACGAGGTGGGTATGGGAATCGCACCAGCAAGGAAACACCATTTTATCAGTTCCATCAAGGACCTTGTCAACTCCTTGTGGGCAATCTTTCATTTGCCCGAAAGCAACGATCTTTTGCCCCTCTATAAGTAGGAACGCATCATCTATGGAGGGCAATTGACCCATGTCCTTCCCTCGAACCATTTCCTTCGCTTTCTCTTCTACCTGGACTAATGTCTTTATATTTCTGATCAGTAATGTCATAGAAAGATATTCTGCACCCAAAAATAGAGTATTTGTTCGTTTACACAAAGGTAAGAACGATATAATTAAACCTGATCCCTCCATTGTTAGGATAGAAAAACTTCCTACCTTAGCACCATGTCAGGAAACTCATTCGGACAGTTATTCAAGATCACATCTTTTGGGGAATCTCATGGGCCCGGAATTGGCGTTGTGATCGATGGCTGCCCTGCAGGTGTACCGATCGATGAAGAATTTATACAAAGTGAACTTGACCGTCGGAGACCGGGACAATCAAGTATAACTACACAGAGAAAAGAAGGGGATAGATTCGAGATCTTTTCAGGGATCTTTGAAGGTAAGACCACCGGAACCCCAATTGGGATATTGATCCCTAATGAAGGATTCAATTCAAAGGACTATGACCATTTAAAAGATAGTTTCAGGCCTTCTCAAGCGGATTATACTTACCATCAGAAATATGGGATCAGGGATCATAGAGGCGGCGGACGTGCTTCTGCCCGAGAAACTGTTGGGAGAGTTGCTGCCGGGGCAATTGCCAAATTGTTGCTGGCCGAAAGTGGGATTGAAATTAAAGGTTTTGTGACCCAGGTTGGCCCTGTGACACTGAAAGCAAGCGATAAAGCATTGGATCTGAGTGTGGTAGAAACCAATATTGTAAGGTGCCCGGATGAAAAGGTCGCAGCTCAAATGACTGCTCATATTGAAGAGGTTAGAAAAGAGGGGAATACCGTTGGTGGAATGATACATTGTATCATAAAGGGTTGCCCTCCCGGTTTAGGTGAACCGGTTTTTAACAAATTACAGGCGGATCTGGCAAAAGGAATGTTGAGCATAAATGCAGCCAAAGGATTTGAATACGGGGAGGGATTTCGAAGTGCTGAGATGTCAGGCACAGCCAACAGAGATGAATTCTTCAAAGTCGATGGTGATAACAATAATTTGGAACTTAAAGCGAAAACAAATCACGCAGGTGGAATATTGGGAGGCATTAGCAATGGGATGGATATTTATTTTAATGTAGCTTTCAAGCCGGTGGCAACCCTTATGCAACCTCAACCTTCTGTTGATAAAAACGGGGAAGCTGTTACCCTGGAAGGGAAAGGAAATCACGACCCCTGCATTGTACCAAGAGCTGTACCTATTGTAGAAGCAATGGCTGCTCTGGTGATCGCTGATCATCTATTATTGAACAAGACGGTAAAAATGTAATATGAAAAAAGTACCTTTACATTGGAAGATATTTATTGGCATGTTGCTTGGCATCATCTGGGGTATTCTTGCCATTAAATTTGATATGATCCAACTCACACTCGATTGGATAGCACCTGCCGGAACCATATTTATCAATTTATTGATGCTAATAGCTATGCCCTTGATCCTTGCATCATTGATCAAGGGAGTTTCAAGTTTGAGTGATATATCCAAACTCTCCAGGATAGGGGGGAAGACATTGGGCCTTTATGTACTTACAACTATCATTTCCATCTCATTAGGCTTGGTACTTGTAAACGCTATTAACCCTGGAAGTGTTTTTTCTGAGGAGAAAAAAATAGAGCTTAAGGAGAAATATGCAAGTAAAGCATTTGAAAAGAGGCAAACAGCACAGGAATTTAAGGAGGAGGGGCCTTTGCAATGGATCATAGATATCGTACCTAGAAACATTTTTAGTTCTATGCAGGATAACAGGAACATGCTGAGTGTTATTTTCTTTGCAGTGTTGTTTGGAATTGCTTTAATATTGATCCCCCCCGAAAAGGCAAAACCTGTCATTGATTTTGTTGATGGGATCAATGATGTGATCATTAAGATCGTTGAGATCGTAATGAAGACTGCCCCTATTGGCGTATTTGCTTTATTAGCTGGAGTAATTGTAGATCATAGTGATGAATTGAATGAGTTATTCCAAGCACTTTCATTGTATTCACTAACTGTATTAGTTGGATTATCATTTATGGCATTTGTGTTTTATCCAACCGTTTTTAGACTTGCCTTAAAGATGAAATACTCCATCTTCTATAAGGGGATCGCACCCGCTCAGGTGGTTGCCTTCTCAACCAGTTCAAGTGCAGCTACATTACCTGTCACTATGAAACAATGCCATGAGGAGCTTGGCGTTTCAAAGGAAGTGGCCAGTTTTGCATTACCACTTGGAGCTACCGTGAACATGGATGGTACCAGTTTATACCAAGCAGTGGCTGCGGTTTTTATTGCTCAGGCATTCGGACATGACCTCACATTGGCGCATCAATTGACCATTATATTAACTGCTACTTTGGCTTCTATTGGAGCAGCAGCTGTTCCCGGTGCCGGAATGGTCATGTTGGTGATCGTACTTGGAGCAATTGGGGTCGATCCTGAAGGAATCGCTTTGATCGTGGCTGTAGATCGACCATTGGATATGTGCAGAACGGCAGTGAATGTAACTGGTGATGCTACAGTAGCAACGTTAGTTGCAAAATCAGAAGGGCAGTTACAACCAATTAAAGAATCATGAACTATTTTTACATAACGGGTACAAGTCGTGGCCTTGGTAAAGCAATTGCTGAAGAGCTATTGCAGGGTGCAAATAATTATGTATATGGGTATTCCAGGGGTTGTTCAATTGAGCATCCCAATTATGAGCACCATAATATCGACCTTTCTATCGTTAATGATATCTCCAATGTGACATTTAATTCACACAATGATGGTGAGAAAATTGTACTGATCAATAATTCAGGGACATTGGGAGAGGTCAATTATGTGGGTCGATTAGCCGATAGGTCGATTAGTGAAGGATTTATCATTAACTTAATAGCACCCGGGGTATTGATGAATAATTTTATAAAAGCATATAGTGGAACAAAAACAAATAAATTGATCATCAATATCTCATCCGGAGCAGCCCAAAACCCTATCGATGGATGGAATGTATATTGTAGCTCAAAGGCTGCCCTTGATATGTATAGTGAAGTAGTGGGACAAGAGCAAGATATTCTTTCATCGGAGCATCCGATCAAGATACTCTCTGTAGCTCCCGGGTTGGTGAACACAAAAATGCAAGACGATATCAGGGAAGTGCCCAAAGCGAATTTTAGCAGACTGGAGGATTTCTATGACTACCATAAAAATAGTGAGTTGATCAGCCCTGATGATGTTGCAAAAAAAATCATGAAGATCATAGATGATCCCGATGCTTTCGAACAGGTGGTTATTTCGGTCAGGGATATGGCTTAGTTGAAAAATTTTGGGATGAAACAAATGAGGTTTTTATATTTAGCAGTCTTAAGTACATTGATGATCATGTCTTGTCAATCAAAGCAGGAGGTTTCCCTTATTTTGCATAATGGTGTAATATACACTGTGAATGAGAAATTTGATATTCAGCAAGCCGTTGCGGTAAAAGATGACCGTTTCGTTGAGGTAGGGAGTAGTAAGGAGATCTTAGAAAAGTATGCAGCCACTACCATCATTGACCTTGGTGGCAACCCTGTCTACCCTGGTTTTATTGATGCCCATTGTCATTTCTATGGGTATGGGTTATCGGTCTTTCAGGTAGATCTAATAGGTACCGGGTCTTTTGAAGAAGTATTGGATAAAGTGCTTGCCCATCAGGAGAATAATCCTTCTGCATGGATACAAGGAAGGGGTTGGGATCAAAATGATTGGGAGGTAAAGGAATATCCTACCAAAGATATGCTGGACAGTTTATTTCCCAATACCCCTGTTTTTATCAGAAGGGTAGATGGCCATGCAGCCTTAGTAAACCAAAAGGCGTTGGATGAAGCTGGGATCACATCTGAAACTCAAGTGGAAGGCGGAGAGATAATTATTATCAATGGAGAGCTTACAGGTATTCTTATCGATAACGCAATGGACCTGGTAAAGAAAGTGATCCCTGAAGTCCCGGAAGAGGAAATGATCAGGGCCTTATTAAGAGCGCAGGAAGATTGCTTTGCAGTGGGCCTAACAACCGTAGATGATGCAGGCCTTGGCAAAGATACAATTGAACTAATAGATAGGATCCAAAAAGAGGAGCTTCTAAAGATGCGCATATATGCTATGGTCAACTCATCTCGAAAAAGTATGATCCATTATTTGAAAATGGGAAAATATAAAACAGATAGATTGAATGTGAGTTCCATTAAATTCTATGGTGATGGCGCACTGGGCTCTAGAGGTGCTTGCCTGCTGCAACCTTATAGTGATGTGGCTTCAGGAACTCATCATGGTTTTATGGTAAATGATGTGGATACGCTTCAAAAATTTGCGAGCATGGTTTACGAGGCAGGATTTCAGATGAATACGCATTGCATTGGCGACTCTGCTAACCGGAGCTTATTGAATATCTACAGTAAATTACTTAAAGGAAAGAATGACAGACGCTGGCGTATTGAGCATGCCCAAGTGATCGCACCAGAGGATTTCATGGTGTTTGGTAACTATTCTATCATCCCATCTGTTCAGCCGACACATGCCACATCAGACATGTATTGGGTAGAGGACCGGTTAGATAGTGTAAGAGTAAAAGGAGCGTATGCCTATAGAAAATTGTTGGACCAAAACGGATTAATTGTCAATGGCAGTGATTTTCCGGTAGAATCGATCAACCCCCTTTATGGGTTTTATGCTGCTGTTGCTAGAAAGGATCATAAAGGATTTCCTGAACAAGGATTCCATATTGAAGAAGGGCTTACCAGGGAAGAGGCATTGAAAGCGATGACGATTTGGGCTGCCTATAGTAATTTTGAAGAGGAAGAAAAGGGGAGTATTGAAATTGGCAAGTTTGCGGACTTTGTGATCCTTGAAAAGGACCTCTTTAATATAAATATTGAGGAAATAATTACTTTGAAAGTATTAAATACATATATTGGAGGTGAATTGGTTTATTAATGATGAAATTTAGATCAAGATACTGCAGATGGAGCCAACTCAATTAGTTGTTATTTTCGTGATCTTGACCATGATCGTTGTACTTTACAAGGATCTGTTCAGGCCGGTGATTGTCTTTCTGTCGGCAATAGTAATATTCGCAGTTTCAGGAATATTAACTCCCCAACAGGCATTATCAGGTTTCTCAAATTCCCAGGTGGTCACTATTATTTTGTTGTTGATCATAAGCAATATTATAAAGCGATCGGCAGTATTGGATGGTATTTTTACCAAACTCTTTAAATCTACTTATTCATATAAAGGATTTCTTGGCAGGATGATGCTCTATATTGGTGGTGTATCTGCCTTCATGAATAATACTCCCCTGGTAGCTACTTTCATGCCTTACGTAAATGACTGGGGAAAGCGAAATAATATCTTGCCTTCTAAGATATTGATTCCTCTTTCATATGGAGCAATGGCTGGAGGAATGGCAACTTTGATCGGGACATCCACACACCTTATAACCAGTGGTTTTGTTATTGAAAATGGATTGAAACCCCTTGATATTTTTGACTTTAGTGTTGTAGGGATTCCTATGGCTTTGGTGGTTATGATCTATATGCTGTTAATTGGAAATAAGCTATTGCCTAACAGGAAGGATGCGCTTGATGATTTTAATACTAAATCGAGAGAGTATATTGCTGAAACGATCATACAGGAAGGATCTGTATTGGCAGGAAAAACTGTTGAGGATGCTGAGTTGAGGAATATGAAGAGCTTATTCTTAGTGGAGATACTTAGAGGTGGCAGAACCATTGCTCCTGTTTCACCTTTAGAGGTCTTGCAAGAAGGGGATATATTATTTTTTGCGGGAGCTACCGATACGATTGTAGACCTGATCCAATCAAAAAAGGGATTATCAGTATATAAATACGATTTCCTTGAACAGGATAGTAAAATTGATATTGTGGAGGCTGTAGTCCCCGCTAACTCACAAATAATAAATAGAAATGTGAAGAACTCAAACTTTACAGGAAGATATAATGCATCAATTATTGGCGTTCACAGGAAAGGGGAGAAGGTTTCTGGTAAAATTGGAAGTGTTAGACTAGCAGCTGGAGATTTGCTCTTATTAGTCACAGGGAAACACTTTCAGGATAAAACAGTGAATTCAGATGACTTTTATGTACTCTCCGAAGCTCATGAAATAAGGAACTTAGATCTAACGAAAGCTGTAGTTTCTCTTGGTGGGTTGATCATTGTAATACTAATGGCTATCTTCCTGAATTTCCCTTTGTTCAAAGGACTTTTGTGTCTATTGGGCATCCTGCTGGTCTTTAAAATTGCAACCATTGACGAAGTAAAGAAGAGCATTGACCTTGAATTGTTTGGGATATTAGGATTTGCTCTGGCATTTGGTACTGCATTTATTGAGACAGGGGCTGCCGAAGTCATTGCAAGTTCGATCTTGTCTGTGACGCAACCATTTGGTATTCTTGGTGTAATGGTAGGGTTGTTTGCGATGACAAGCATTCTTGCAGCATTAATGAATAGTGCAGCCGCTTTATCAGTGACATTTCCAATTGCAATAGTAACTGCTAGCTCCCTGGGATTTGAGGATGTGACCCCTTTTGCTTTATTAGTGTCATTCGCAGCTGCCGCGAATTTTATGACCCCATTTGGATATCAGACTAATTTGATAATATTTGAGCCTGGGGGCTATAATTTTAAAGATTTTACTAAAGTGGGTGTCCCTTTGAATATTTGCTATTTGATCGGCACAATTCTGATACTTTGTTACATGTATAACCTGCTCTAATATTAGTCTCACCTTAAGTTTTTCTTGTTTTCACCTATGAAAATTGTTATCTTAGAGATATATTTTAAGCTGGATGGCTTGATATACCATGAAAACGAGAATTGTCGCTCAACATAATTACTAAAGTTATTTGCTAACTTTTTAATTAATAGTCCGTACAACCTTGAACTGCAATAATGAATTGCACGTGGTTAGACCATTCAAATATTACAATAGATTTATGAGTTTTGTGAATAATCTTAGAAGATATTTTGTCCTATTTGCGATCACAATTATAGCAGCCAATAGTGTAAATGCGCAAATGTTGAATTTAAACGCAAGTATAAATCAAGGTTGTAGGCCATTAGAAGTAACATTTACAATTACAAGTCTTGGGATAGATTCCCTTTTATGGAATTTTGGTGATGGCACATTTTATGGAACCCCTGCTATATCAGATACGGTACATACTTTTTATTATGGAGCAGGGCAAATTTATAATGTGAATGTTTTTGGTAAAAAGGTGACCGGTGGGTGGTTGTCCGCATCAGAAGCCATTACCGTCGATGGTGCTTCCGGAACATTTTCTATAAGTAATGACTCAATTTGCCCAAATACAAATGTGACCTTTTCTTCAACAGATATTTCTTCTTCTTATAAATGGAATTTTGGTGATGGCAACACTGCGACAGGTACTGATGTTGCAAACACATTTACTGGCACAGGAACCTATAATGTGTCACTAATTTTAAATACACCCACTTGTGGCATCGATACGATCATAAAACAGGTGTATGTAGGGAATAATGTTTATCCAACTGTGGGGTATATTAATGTGATGGATACCATTGTTTGCAAAGGAACTCAAGTATCGTATTACTCGTCGGATTATAACTTATTTAGCAATATTACCTGGTTCTATGGCGATGGACAATGGGGCGCTAACTACGGAAACTACAATTACCACACCTATGCAGGTTTAGGAACAAAAAATGTAACTTTTGTAGTTGGAAACCTGTGTGGAAGATATGATACGGCCTATGCCAATGTACATGTAGTAGATACAATAAATCCCCAGATTGGCTTTTTCTCTGTGAATGATACATTGGTTTGTCCAACGAAGGAGGTGCTATTCTATCTTCCCAATTATTCCGATTACACATCATTTGTTTGGGATTTTGGAGATGGCAATATTGGAACCATTTATGATGCAACAAATACACATTCTTATCCGGTAGATGGGAATTACACGATAACACTTATAGTGTTTAATGATTGTGGTAATTCTGATACAGCTTATAGCATTGTAAGAGTTAGCTCCCTGATCATCCCATCAATTGGGTTTATGGATGTTTATGATAATATTAATTGCCCTAATGAGGAGATTACCTATTATCTCAGCAATTTTACAGACTATATGAGTATGATGTGGTACTTTGGTGATGGAGATACCACGACCAATCGCTTTGCCTATAATTACCATAAATATGATACTACAGGTAATTATTTGGCAATAGTAGAGGTATATAATGAATGCCATAATTCTGACCAAAAATCCAAGATGGTTTATATTATGGATAGTTTGGCCCCCGCCCCGGCATCCTATGTTGTTCACGATACAGTTATTTGTCCTGGCGACCAAGTTGGATTTGAATTGTACAATTTTCAAGATTATGATAGGTTCGTATGGCATTATGGAGATGGCAATAGAGGGAAAAATAAATTAAGATTCAATTACAATACTTACTATAATCTTGGTACTTATACGGTATCATTAGTGGTATCCAATAAGTGTAATACATCACACCTCTATGTTATGAAAGTACATGTTGTAGATACACTAAGTGCCAAGGTAGGCCCTTATACTATTTCAGAACCTACCTCCTGTCCAAACCAGGATATCGAATTTTACCTTAGTGATTATACCAGCTATGACCACTTTGCCTGGTATTATGGAGATGGAACAAGTGATACTGCCTATCAGGAAATAAGTACGCATTCATATAGCTCTACCGGAGTGTTCCAGGTGAAACTGGTGGTATACAACCATTGTGGTGCGGCTGATTCGGTGTACAAGAACGTCACAATCACCAATACGATTCCAGTGCAATTGGGGTATTCAAGTGTTGATGATACTATAGCTTGTCCTGGAGATCTTGTCAACTTTTACCTTGATAGTTCTGCAAATTATGATTCGATCATATGGTATTTTGGAGATGGGGATAGTAGCACAGTGATTCAGGACTTTGTGTTCCATACCTATTTAGATACGGGTACATATGATGTTGCTTTAGTTGCATTTAATGGCTGTTATAACAGTGATACGGCCTTGCGGAGAGCACATATTATAGATACACTTAACCCGCTACCTGTAGTGTATATGGTATATGATACTACCATATGCCCTGATGATCAGGTGATCTTTCAGGTAAGCAATTATTTTGACTTTTCGAAATTTACATGGCATTATGGTGATGGAGATACTAGCACGACTTCAACTTATTATAACTATCATTCGTATGCTGCACTTGGAATTTATTATCCCATGCTGGTTACTGAGAATGGGTGCGGATTTAAAGATACTTCCTATGCTACGGTGAACGTGGTTAACAGTTTGGCTCCAACATCAGGTTTTTCTGCTACAAGAGATTCAGTTTGCAGGCTCTCGGATACTATAATGTTTGCACCTACCTATACAACGTATCCAAACTTCCTCTGGGATTTTGGAGATGGAAATACATCAACGGACTTATATCCATTTTATGCATATAGTGATACGGGAGCATTTGTTGTTACTTTGGTGATCACGAATGGATGTGGAGTTTCTGATACTGCAACGGGCAATATTTATGTTTATCCCGAGCCAATCGCAGAGTTTACCTATGGATGTGTATGTGGTACTGACAGCTTATATTTTGATGATAGTTCAATTGGAATTATTACAGATTGGGAGTGGGACTTTGGGGATGGCACTTACAAATATAACCAATACCCTTCCCACACTTTTAAAAGTCATGGAGCACATAAAGTTTGTCTGACAGTAACAGATGGATGTGGGACTGTGGATTCTACTTGTAAGTATGTGAAGGCTGATTGCCACCTGGCGGTTCCAAAATTTGGGTTCACTACAGATGAGTTGACACTATTCTTTACTGACAGCTCTCTGTATGCAGTAGATTGGCTATGGGACTTCGGTGATGGTGGGAACTCTCCATTACAACACCCAATTCATACTTATCTTTACGAAGGCGTTTATTATGTGTGTATTGTGGTTACCAACTATTGTGGGTTAAAAGATACACTTTGTGATTCAATTTCTATTTATACAGGAGTTGAAGAAAGAATCCCTGTTTATAGTTCTTTCCAGGTCTTTCCAAATCCGTATGGAGAGTATACGACGATCACATATGAATTGAAGGAGAGAGACCATGTGTCTCTTGAAGTGACAAATTTACTAGGGAAGCGAGTTGCTTTATTGGCAAAAGGAGTCTATGAAAAGGGAGATTATTCCTATAAATTCAGTGCAAAAGAGATAGGATATCCTGCAGGTATGTATTTGGTCACCTTAAAGATCAAGGACCTGGCTATTTCTAAGAGATTGATAGAACTTCGATGAACTTTAGGTAGTCAGGATTTTAGCATTTGCTCCCCCATTAAGTTGCATCCTCTGATATCACTTTGCTTAAGACGGCCTAATATCTCAAACCCACTTTCTCCATTTGATTTTCCTAAGTCATCTGTACCAATGAAAGCACAGGAATAGATGTTAGCTAGATCTATCACATTGATCCCTCCGGATTGATTTTTATCAACGAGTTGAAAAGGGTCATTAATATCTCTTATCAATACCTTCATCCAGGGGGGGGTATAAAAGATCCCATTACCTTTAGAGTAAGCTTGTGATAATAATTCAGTCATCCCATATTCCGAGTGGATCGTTTGCAAGGAAAACCCATCTTTTAATTCATTATGTAGCTGACTTTTAGTCATCTCTTGGCGTTTGCCCTTCATTCCACCCGTTTCCATTATTTGGCAATGGGTCAGGGTTGTAGGTTTTACTTTACAAAGGTCAAGCAAGGCATAGACAGTTCCTATCAACAGGGTTTTCTGTTTAGTGCTTTCCAACTTTGCCAGGGCAGCTGATAATTTGTTGAAGTCATCCTTATAGAATCCGCTCAATGGAGATTTTGATGCTTTGATAAGCTCTGATACCATAAAAATGAGGGATGAATTTTCCTGTTCTATATAGTTAGGAAGCAAAGCAAGAATACAGTAGTCAGAAACTGGGCCATAGAAATATTCGAAACATTTGATGGCACTTTGTGTATAAACAGATAAGTCTGCCACATGATGGCTACTTAGTGGAGTTGATGAAGTACCACTGCTCGTAAAAGTTTTTTCAACTTTTCGATTGCCACAAGTGATTTGATGTGTTTTGAAGAAGCTGATTGGCAGAAAGGGGATGTCATTTATCGATGTTACGATTGAAGATTCACAACCGATAAGTGATAAATATTGTTTATAAATTGGATTATTCTTTGATTGGAATTCGAATAGAGTTAGGGCCGCAGCTGAGAAATTCTCAGAAGTAGTATGAAAAAGATCATGTTGGAAGCCCTTGATACTGTCCATTCGAGAATTTTGTTTATTTTTGATTATAAGGCAATTATTTATGTTTTTGAGAGTTAATTATTTTAAATGAAGTTCACGCTAAAAATAACACCCTTTTTTAAGATTTCCCTTATTTTGTTATTGGTGATGGGGTGTCTTTCTCCGCCTGATTATCCTGAAACTCCAAAGATCAAGTTTATAAGCGTATCTTCTAATATGGTCATTGGAGAAGTTGAAGATGTAAGTACCACTTTTTCTTTTACTGATGGAGATGGCGATATTGGTTATCCCGGTAATTTGGAACCAAAACCTTCTAATGTTTTTGTTACTGACAGCAGAGATGATAATATTATTGAATTTTCAACAGATTATTTTACTCCAGAAGGAAATATAAAAGCCATTTCAGGTGAGATTACGATAAATATATCCCCCTTTTGCCTTGTGAAACCGGGTATTGATACCCTGTTCTATACGATTCAATTACAAGATCGTGCCGGCCATTGGAGTAATTCTATCACAACACCTATAATTTTCGTCAATTGTAATTGATTGTCCCTCCTTGTGTGGTATGCCTATCTCTATTTTTCTTCCTTTTGTAAAATAATTGATGCAAATTTGTACCTTACATTTATTGTTGAACGGGTAAATCAATTAGATATGAATTACATAAGATATACGCTTGTAACTTTTATTGTTACAACTCTAGCCATCATCGCATTGTTTTTTTCAGGAAGCCAATCGCTATACGGAAAATCGGGTATAACCCCCGAGATGGTAATTGATATTAAACAGGTGACTAAGTCGATTATAGCCCCTTCAGGCAAAATCGTCGCATATTTGCTTCATCTCCCTGGCAACAGTGATGATGCAAAGAGCAATGGGCACAATGAATTATGGTTATGCAAAATAGATGGCAGTAATCAGGAAAGATTAATAGGGTCTGAACATAAGATCTACAATATTGGCTGGGGCCCCAAGGGAAAAAATATCACATTTCTTGCCAATATAAGCAGCAAAGACAAGAGTACGCAGGTATATTCTATTTCCATAAAGGGAGGGGAGCTAACCTTGATTTCAACGCATAGCAATTCTTTGGTCGATTATTGCTTTTCAGACGATGGGAATTGGTTGGCATATATTGCTAGAGATGCTAAAACCGACCAGGAACAAAAGGATATTGCTGATGGGAAAGATTGGAAGATACAAGGGGCAAATCTTAAGCATCGTCGTTTATATGTTATGAATACTAAGACCAAAGAGGAAAAGTTGCTTACTAAAGAGGATATGAGCGTTTGGAGTTTTTGTTGGCATCCGGATAATCAAACATTAGCTTTTCAAGCTACGGCAACCCCCAATGTGGATGATAGCTATATGTTTAAGAAGCTATACACGACTTCCGTTTCAAGCGGTAAACCAAAAATAATTTGTGCGACCACAGGAAAATTAGGATCGTTCTCTTATTCAATTGATGGCAGCAATTTAGCATATTTAAGTGCAGTTAGTTTAAATGATCCTTTACCACAAAGTCTATTTGTTGTTTCTACTTCAACTGGCACATCAAAGAATCTTACAAGTGATTATAAGGGTTCTGTTAATGAATTTTGTTGGCAGGATAACAATAGCATACTTTTCATATTGGCTGAAGGATGTTATACCAACTTGTACAAGATGACTCTCGATAACAATAAAGGGACATCTTTGATCTCCCAGTCACAGATCATCCGTGGAATCAACTTTCATGCTGGTTCAGGTAACTATTCATTGATAGGGAATACCCCTGATTATCCTTCAGAACTTCATATTGGAAACATTGAAACCAATAACTTGCACAGGGTAACCAAGAGTAATCCCCAATTAGAGGATGTTGATCTTGCAAAGCAAGAGATTTTTGAGTGGAAATCTGTTGATGGCTTAACGATTCAAGGGATTTTAACATATCCCTTAAATTACGAGGAAGGAAATAAATATCCACTTGCTCTTCAGATCCATGGGGGACCTGAGGGAGTTAGTTTGAATGGGTGGAATACCAGGGCGCTTTATCCTGTTCAGGTACTGGCGGCACATGGGTACATGGTGTTGGAGCCTAATTATAGAGGAAGCGGGGGAAGAGGTGTTGCATTTAGTAAGGGAGATCATGATGATCTCGGTGGACTGGAATTTGAAGATGTATTGTCGGGTATAGATGCGTTAATTGAGCTTGGACTTGTTGATCAAAACAGAGTCGGTACAGCAGGGTGGTCATATGGTGGATATTTTTCTGCATTGGCTGCAACTAAATATAGCCATCGTTTTAAGGCAGCCATTGTTGGTGCTGGTATTTCAAATTGGATATCTTTCACAGGAACTACAGATATTCCATATGAAATGTCACTTGTACATTGGAATTCATGGTGGTTTGATAAGCAAGATTTACATTGGGATCGTTCACCCCTGAAATATATTGAGAAGGCGAAAACACCTACATTGATCGTGCACGGTCAAAATGACGGGAGGGTGCCTCCCAGCCAAGGATTAGAGCTTTATACAGCCCTAAAGATCAACGAGATCCCATCACAGTTCGTTTTATACCCACGCGAGCAACATGGCTTAAGAGAAAGGTCACATACACTTGATTTTATTTACAGAACCCTTGATTGGTTTGACAAGTATATTCAGTAGAGCAATTTGGAATTTCAAACATGGTTTTCAAATAGCATGAAATACATCCTCAGGACCTTATTGATAAGTGCTTTTTTTATAAACTGCTGCTCATATCTGGGTGCTCAGGATGATACTGCCTCGGCAAATGGTTCTGTCAAATATAGTGATGGCGAAATATACCTACTCAATTGGACTCCACCAGCCACACAGGATGGCCCGGTTCTTGAAAGGTTAATTCTAAAATATAGCTTTGGTATCAATG
>CAZNGA010000035.1:0-31065 GCA_964572485.1 uncultured Chitinophagales bacterium | reverse complement strand
TTCGGTACATAGGAATAGTTTTCGTAACAAACATGGTTATTAGAGACCCCCATATGTAAGAAAATCAAACATTTGTAAAAAGGCCAAATGGTGGAAAATCAGCCTATTGATCAAATGAAGAGATGATTCAGCTTATTCTACCTCCCCAAAAAGATTAATTACCTTTATAGTACCTTATGAAACTAGGATTCTATTATTGGTTGCTCGTCATATCACTTTTGCCATTTCATTTATCTGCACAAAATCAAACCAACCCAAGTGATGTAAGCCCAATTACTCAAAATATTCGCGGAATTATCATTGATAAAGATTCTAAAGGGCCTCTTTTTGGTGCCGCCATTGGGTTATACCGTAACTCCCTCTTATTAGGCGGTACAATTACGGATGAAAAGGGGGAATTCACTATTTCTGGCGTTCCGGTTGGAAGACACACTGCAAAGGTATCTTATTTAGGTTACAGGCCATTTGAGATCCCGGATATTGTGGTCACTTCCGGAAAGGAAGTCTTTCTATCAATAGAGTTGGAAGAGTCTGCTGTTGGATTGAAGGATGTTGTGGTTATCCATAGAAGAAAAGGTGAAGTGATCAATGATATGATCACCTTAAGTGGACGAACATTTACAACTGAAGAAACAAAGCGTTATCCCGGTAGCAGAGGTGACCCTGCTCGTATGGCATCAAATTATGCCGGTGTAAGAGGTGCAGATGACTCCAGAAATGACATAATCGTTAGGGGCAACTCTCCTTTAGGGTTATTGTGGCGATTGGAGGGTATTGAGATCCCTAATCCTAACCACTTTGCGCTTTTCGGTACTACCGGTGGACCTGTTAACATCCTGAATAATAAGACCCTCTCAAACTCAGATTTCATTACAAGTGCGTTCCCTGCTGAATACGGAGATGCCCTTGCCGGTGTTTTCGACATCAAAATGCGACATGGAAATAATGTTAAAAATGAGTTTACAGGACAAATCGGATTTCTAGGCGTTGAACTAATGGCCGAAGGGCCCATTTCTAAAAAGAAGCGCTCATCCTACTTGATCAGCTACCGATACTCCACCCTTGAACTATTTCAATTGGCAGGAATTCGCTTTGGTGTTTCTGCAGTCCCTAAGTACCAGGACCTCTCCTTTAAAACGCACTTCCCCACAAAAAGAGGATACTTTTCGGTATTTGGCGTTGGGGGTAAAAGTGATATTGAAATGCTTGACAGCGAACGAGATACCATCGACTGGTCTTTTGGTGATGCAGGGAAAGATGTGTTCTTTGGATCAAAAATGGGAGTATTGGGAGTGACACATATGCATTTCATCAATGAGAATACGTATGCTAAATTCTCACTTTCTTCCACCTTAAACTCTTCTTATAGTACACAAAACCTCATGCGGGATACTTCAGATTTCAGGAAATTGCTCTCCTCCTCAATGAGCTATTTCAAAAATGAATTTGTGGAAACAAATATTGCACTCTCTGCTACTGTCAATAAAAAATTCAATTACCACCATACTGTAAGAACCGGGCTTACTATTAACAAGATCTATTTTAATCTTTCCGATAGTATTTATAACCGATCGTCGAAAATGTTGCAATCCCGTACCGTTTTCACCGGTGACACCTATAAATTCCGTGCATTCCTGCAATGGAAATTCAAGATATCAGAACGACTTACATTGAACTCAGGAGTTCATTATCTAAATTTCTTTTACAATAATTCATGGTCGCTAGAACCGAGAATTGGCATAAAGTGGCAGTTTGCCAAAGATCAAAATATGTCTATGGGTTATGGGTATCATAGCAAAATCCAACCCATCTATTTGTATTTCAGGAAATTCAAATTGTTAAATGGGGAATATGCTCAGCTGAACAAAGCTCTCGATTTAACCAGGAGCCACCACATTGTAATGGCCTATAATAATTCTTTGAACCATCAACTACATCTCAAAGTTGAAGTCTACTATCAACTGATATTTGCGGTGCCGGTTGATAAAGATTCTGCAACCTCATTTTCTTTACTTAACGAAGGGATCAATTTTAAATTCATCGATCCTGATGGCAAATTGACCAATGAAGGCGAGGGTACTAATTACGGTATAGAGGCTACGCTTGAAAAGTTCTTTACCAGAAAATATTTCTTCCTGATAACTGCTTCTTTGTATGATTCAAGATATAAAGGAAGTGATGGAATTGAAAGGAATACAAATTTCAATGGCAACTACACTGTGAATCTTTTGGCTGGAAAAGAATTTAACCTGAATAGGGGTGCCACTATAGAAATCGGTGTCAAGACCACCATTGCTGGAGGTAATAGATATACACCCATTGACGTGTCACGATCCCACTTTTTTGAGATCAAATATCTTAACTCTAAAGCGTACTCGGGTCAATTCAATGACTATTTCAGGACGGACTTGAAAATAAGTTGTAGCAAGAATAACGAAAAGACGCACCATGAGTTGGCCATTGATCTGGTCAATATCCTCAATACATCCAATACATTAACCCGCACTTACAATCCTTTTACAAAGCAAGGTGTTGATGAACAACAATTAGGATTTTTACCTCTATTCTACTATAAGATATCTCTCTAATTAATTGGAAATATGAATTCAGGATATCACTCGTACATCACGATTTGCCTCAATGATCAATTCATAGGTATCTAAATTCAGACAACATAAACCTCCCAGGCCGGGTAAGTTTGTGTACACACATCCATTGTCAAGGTCAATTATTTCAGATCTTAGTTCAATGCTCTTTGTTATAAAACCAAATTCTATTGGCGTATGGCCGTGGATCAGCGTTTTATTATTCAATAATTCCGGCTTCACTTCGTATTGCCTTGCCCAAAGCATCGCTACTTGATCATCAAAGATATTTTCAGCCTCAAAGTTGAATCCGGCATGAACCAAATAGCAATTTTCTGTTTCCACATAATATTCCAACCCTTCAATAAAATCCATGTATTTCTTGTCCAGCTTATTTATATCCTCAATTCCGAAACTCTCCATTGTGGCATCTCCTCCATATACTAACCACCTTTTCAAATGTCTCTTCCCAATAAGGGCCTCTTGCATGAGTTGCTCATGGTTTCCCTTCAACGCTATTATTTGATACCCCTCTTGCTGTTTGTCAATGATAAGGTCAATTACTTCTTTACTGGAAGGGCCCCTGTCAATATAGTCACCAAGTAAGTAAAGTTGGTCTGACTTATTTAGCTTGATCCTTGCTTCCAATAGGAACCTAAAAGTTTCTACACAACCATGTATATCTGAAATGACGAAATTTCTTTTCTCCATTGAAATGAGACTTTAACAATTGCAATCCTGATACAATTACAATAGTTATTATTTTTATTTATGTTTAGGTGTGAAAATAGTGAATTATGGCTTTTATGTTACAAAAATATGTGTCTTTTCTCCTAACTCCCTTATCATTAATTATTTTATTGACCCTTCTTGCCCTTTTTACCAAAAAAGCGAAAAGAAAGAAAGGTTATTTGCTCTCAATCCTGGTAATTCTATTATTTTTCTCTAATCCATTCATTTTTAGACAAGCAGCTTCTCTTTGGTCGATCAAAACAGAAAAAATCGAAGATATCTCCACCAAGTATGATATTGGTGTGGTCATGGGCGGGTATATTTGGACGCCGGGTGGCACTAATTTAATACATACAGTCAGGTCGGGTAACCGGTTATTGGCAGCAATACAGTTATATCACGCTGATAAGATTAATAAAATATTTTTGACCGGTGGTTACTTTGACATCAGCAAGCCTGAAGAAAGGGAAGCCCCGATAGCGAGAAGGTTCCTGATACTTAATGGCATCCCCACAGAAGACATTATCATTGAAGAGAAGGCGAAGAACACATATGAAAATGCCCAATTCTCATCAAAGATCCTAAAAACTGATTTTCCTAACAAAAAATATCTATTGATCACCTCAAACTACCATATGAGAAGATCATTCGCATGCTTTGAAAAAGCAGGAGTACCAGTGGTACCATTTGCAACGGGTCGTTCATATGGCAATGCACATTACGATGTGTCCCACTTCCTCCCATCCGATGATACTCTTTTCTCTTGGAGCGACCTCATCCACGAAATGATCAGCTTCACATTCTATTACTTGAAAGGGTATTTATAGTCTATAGCAACTTATTCTACAGGATGTAAAAGGAATAAGAGCAAAGGGGGTACTAATAATTATCTGGGTAAAAGGAATTTCTTGGTATACACTTTTCCATCTACCAACATCCGTACAAAATAAACCTTAGATAATGCATTGCCTAACTCACTTCTATTAATGGCAAACTCATATTTCCCGGACAGTTGTTGTGCTTTGACGAGTGTATTCACCTTTTGGCCTAATATGGTAAAGAGTTCTATGATTACATAACTACTTCGTATCAATCTATAATCAAGCATAATAGTACCATCTGGAAATACCCTTACCTGAAAATCTCCATTCTGACGTGACGCCCTGTTTATACCGGATACAACAGTAATATCAACATCATAATCTTCCACTTCACCCCTAAGGCCCACAGTATGTCCAGGAGAATTCAAATACCCACATGGATTGGGTGCTATTTGTCCTGCAGAATCCATATCAGTATATACACGCATTCTTGTTTTGCCTTCAACTGCATTAGAAGGCACATTAAAAGTTTTAGTACTAATTCCTGCACCATGGCTATCCCATACGCCCACCTCTTCAAGCGAATCATTAAAATCCATATCCTGATTCCAATCAATCCAAACTCTAGAATTCATTCCCAATCCCCTATTATCAATGGTTTTCACGGAAACCGTATATTGCGAATCTACCTCCAATGTAGGCCCAAGCACTGCAGAATAATAGGTAACTCCACCATCATAAGCAGACGAATTATTTAGCCAGCCTAAAGTAACATTGGTAATACCAAGATAAGGGCCTCCTAAAAAGGAAGGAGGGGTACAATATTGACTTTTAAGTTGTAGCGAAAAGCTCACCAAAAATATGGTCAATACTAAAGTTAAATATGCTCTCATCATAGTTCCTCCAGGTATTATTATCCTTTAATGTGTACAAATACTTCACTTATTGGAACCCCTCCCAATAAAGCGATTTATGAACAAAAAATGGCCCTCAAATGCTCTCTGTTCGAGAAAAAGAGGGTTCATTGCCCTTCATAATTCAATAGTGAAGATAACCTATTCTACAATAATTTTCTTCATAAATATTTCTGCTCCAATCGTTACCTGTAAAAAATAGATCCCCGGGGTAAAGGCACTTAGGTCAATGTTATCAGTGTAACCATTGGAAACCATATTGCTTTCATAGCTGCTCACCTCTTGGCCCAGCATATTTTTTACTGCTACACGAACTGGAGATTCATTTGAAAATTTGACTTTTATGAATACCTTGCCTACTGCAGGATTAGGGTAGATCATCAATTCATTTGCCTGAGATCCAACATTAATTCCGGTAGATGCGGCAATGATCTTAACATCATAATCTTCCACTTCACCGTGCATGCCAATTGCATGACCGGCAGTATCCAAATAACCACAAGGAACAGGTGTGATATGTCCACCGGATTCAGGCATGTCAGCATATACCCGCATTCTGGTAGTACCTACCGTTGCCCCTGCAGGAACTGTGAAATTCTTGGTTAAGGTACCGGCAGTTTGATCATTCCAGAATAATACTTCTTCACCAACATCATCAAAGTCAAGATCTTGATTCCAATCTATCCAAATTCTAATGTTTTGCCCCATACCTGCAATGTCATAAGTAGTAATTGAAAAGGAATATTGTATCCCTTGGGTTATAGAAGGGGCAGCAACCGAAGAATAATACATAACGCCAACATTATAAGCCGAGGTGTTGTCAAGGGTTTCTAAGTTTACATTGGTAATTCCGGTATATGGTCCCGTAATGAATGGTGGTGGCACACAATACTGTGCAGAAAGGTTAAATGTTACCATCGCAAAAAGTGCGACCATAACTAAATTGATAAGTTTTTTCATGGTTTTATCCTCCGATAAGTTTTTGGGGTTAATTAATGTTATATAAATTTATCAATCTAAGTCCAATTTTCAAAAGATATGGCAATATATTCTTGCCACCATATTGTAAAAAATGAAGAAGCAAGTATACGCACTAGGCTTATTTCTATTAAGACCTCTGAGGAAAAGTATTGCTTCAGTCAAATGATAATCGCCTCTTAATTGTTACCTTTACAAAATGGTAAAAGTGACATCATCCCACCCTGAAGCACCTCAAAAAAGTAAAGTTCAATATGAGAGTGATTTTGACCTTGCAATCAATAAACTCAATATAGCGCAAAGAGATGCGGTAACTCATATTGACGGGCCGGTGTTAGTTATCGCTGGCCCCGGTACAGGTAAAACTGAGATCATTGCTGCTCGTATCGGAGTATTATTACGCTCTGTGGAAGCTCAGGCGGCTCCTTATAATATATTATGCCTAACATATACCGATGCAGCCACTGTGGCTATGCGACAACGACTGTTGAAAATGATCGGCCCGGATGCTTACCGGGTTAATATCTATACTTTTCATGCCTTTTGTAATGAAGTCATCCAATACCATCCAGACCATTTTGGCAAAAAAGAGATGGAGCCCATCTCAGATCTGGAGAACATTGAAATTCTTCAGCAAATACTCGATGAACTTCCTAATGATAATCCCCTTAAGCGATTTAAAGGGGAAATCTATTATGAGGTAGGTCGTTTATTGCCGCTTTTCCGTAAAATGAAAGAAGAGGGCTGGACGCCTGAATATATTACAACATGTATCGATGCCTATTTGAAAGATCTGCCTAACAGAGATGAATACATTTATAAAAGGGCCAACAAAAAACAGGGTGTAAAAGTGGGAGATATAAAACAGAATCATGTGGATGCTCAAGCTGAAAAAATGGACAAGCTCCAAGCTGCGGCAGCCCTTTTTCCGATCTACCTGGAGAAGATGTTCAATGCAGGCCGCTACGATTATAATGATATGATCCAATGGGTGATCAAAGAATTTCAAAATAATGAGGACTTGCTTCGTAGTTACCAGGAACAGTATTTGTATTTCCTAGTTGATGAGTATCAGGATACGAATGGATCTCAAAATCAAATATTGCAGTTGCTGGTGGATTATTGGGATACCCCAAATGTATTTACGGTAGGAGATGATGACCAATCCATCTATGAATTTCAGGGGGCACGGATGAAAAATATTCTTGATTATTACAATAGCTATAAAAAAGATATCAAGGTGGTCGTTTTAGAAGATAACTATAGGTCCTCCCAACAGATTCTTGATTATACAAAGGCGTTGATCGATAATAATAGCAAGCGTTTGATCAATATTATTCCAGGTTTGACGAAAACGCTGCAAGCTAAAAATGAAGAAGTCGCCAATTCCACAGTTACTCCTGCCATTGTCAGTTACTATAATGCAGAGCATGAAGTTGCCGATATCATAATACAAATAGAAAAACTCCAGAAAGAGGGTGTGGAATTGAATGAAGTCGCCATCATCTATTACAGGCACCGCCAGGCAGACGAGATCATTGAATTGCTTGAACGAAAAGAGATCCCATATAATGTTGCGAAAAAGGTAGATATATTAAAACTTCCTTTGATCCGCAATTTGCTCAATGTGCTGGCATATTTGCAAATGGAACATGTCTCCCCGCATAGTGGTGAGCCCCTACTTTTCGAAATGATGCACTATGGTTTTTTCGATATCAACCCTAGGGACATTGCCAGGATCAGCAGCCATTGTGCAACAGAAAAAACTCATCGGTGGCGAGAGGTGATCGCAGATAAGAAAATGCTTGAAGGGTTGAAATTGGAAAACCCTGATACCATTAAAGATCTGGAGTATAATATCTTCAGGTGGATCAAAGAATACTCCAATTTGACATTGCCAATGCTCTTTGAAAAAATAATCAATTGGGGTGGCGTCTTAAAGCATGTATTGAACTCAAATGATAAGTTGTGGCTCATGCAAGTACTTTCCACACTCTTTGATTTTATAAAAGAAGAAAGCAAGAAAAGCCCCAGAATCTCTATTTCCACATTACTTACTATGATCGACCAGATGGAGCGTAATGCGATTCCACTTCAGATCAACAAGACAATTTATGAAGAGCATGGAGTCAACTTAACCACAGCACATTCAGCCAAAGGGCATGAATTCAAGTATGTATATCTTATTGGATGCACCAAAAGGATCTGGGAAAAGAAAGGCAATAGTTATACTTATGCTTTACCAGATACCCTGACATTCACAAAAGAAGAAAACCTGATAGAAGGTGCCCGAAGGCTTTTTTATGTGGCGATTTCCAGGGCAAAAGAATACCTTCAGATCTCCTATCCCAAGCATGATGTCAATGGCAAGGAGTTGGAGAAGACCCTATTCATTGCAGAAATTCAAGATAAGATCGATGCAACAGAAGATGACCGACATCTTCAGAATGAGCAGATGATCGATTACAAATCATTTGCCATGAAAGAATTAATGATCCCTACCATTGATCTCATGGATAAGACCTTCATTGATACAAGACTTGAAAAATACAGTTTGAGTATCACGCATCTCAACAATTATTTAAGGTGTCCACTATCCTTCTATTTCCAAAATATATTACGGGTTCCTGTGGCACAACATGAGGCATCCTCGTTTGGTACCTCTGTCCATTTTGCATTGAAAGAACTTTTCTCAAAAATGCAAGATCATCCCTCCAAACAATTTCCCTCAAAAAAAGTTTTCCTGCAGGATTTCCACCTTGAGATGGAACGCAATAAAGACTCCTTTACTGATACGCAATATGATCTAAGAATTGCTCTTGCTGAAAAAACCCTGCCACTATACCATGATAAATATGTAAAGACATGGAACAAAGTGGCTGTTACAGAATATAATATGCGCAACATAGAAGTTGAGGGGATTCCTATCAATGGAAAGCTGGATAAACTTGAATTCAATGGAAGGGAAGTGAATGTAGTAGACTACAAGACCGGTAAGGTGAAAGATGGAAGAAAAAAATTATCTCCACCAAATGACAAGAACCCTCTAGGTGAGGACTATTGGCGTCAAATTGTCTTTTATCAGATCCTAATGGATAATCAAAGATTAAAGAAATGGGAAATGGTATCAGGGGAGATCGACTTCATAGAAGCTGATGATGAGGCAGGTGCCCCCGCCAATGAATTCGTAAAAATCAAGATCGCTGTTACCAGGGAGGATGTTAAAAATGTAATGGGCCAAATAAAATCAGCCTACAGTAATATTATGGATCACAATTTTAGTGAGGGGTGTAATGATAAAAACTGTCGGTGGTGTAATTTTGTTAAGAACCATTATATTACTGATGAAACTTCCTTAGATGCTGTGGAGTAAGAATATGAATACCTGCAATCTGCCCTTCTTTTCATCCCATTTTTAGTACATTACACTCATATGATCGACAAATACAGGTTGATAAAGAAAGGGCAAAAAGCAGAGCGCGCTTTATTGGCCGGCCTGATAGGGTCGGGAATAACTGAGGAGCTGGTGGATGAGCATTTGGATGAACTAGCCTTCCTGGCAAGAACTGCAGGGGCTATAACTCTCAAACGATTCAAGCAGAAGATCAATGCCCCTAATCCACATACCTTTTTCGGAAAGGGGAAACTCGATGAGATCGGTGCATATGCAAAAAAGAATGATGCAGATATGGTCATATTCGATGATGAACTCTCTCCATCTCAACAAAATAACATTGAAAAAAAGCTGAAATGCAAGATCCTTGACAGGACAGGATTGATCCTTGATATTTTTGCGAAAAGAGCTAAGACTGCCCAGGCAAGTGCCCAGGTGGAGCTGGCTCAAATGCAATACCTGCTTCCCAGATTGAAAGGATTGTGGACACACCTTGAAAGACAAAAAGGAGGCATCGGTGTCAGGGGACCGGGAGAACGAGAGCTTGAAACGGACCGGCGGGTGATCGATAAAAAGATCGCCTTACTAAAATCGAAGTTAAAGCAAATTGATAAACAAAGTGCGACCCGCAGAAAAGCAAGAGGCAAGATGATACGGGTTGCATTGGTCGGTTACACTAACGTAGGAAAATCGACGGTCATGAATATTTTGAGTAAGTCAGATATCTTTGCTGAAGACAAACTTTTTGCGACATTGGATACCACAGTTAGAAAAGTGGTATTGGAAAATGCGCCATTTCTTCTTTCAGATACGGTCGGATTTATCCGCAAACTACCCCACCACCTTGTAGAAAGCTTTAAATCCACACTTGAAGAGGTTATTGAATCAGATATCATTGTACATATTGTAGATATCTCACACCCCAGTTTTGAAGAACAAATGCAGGTAGTTAACCAAACGTTGGTTGATATGGGAATTGCAGAGAAATTAACGATCACCGTATTCAATAAAATGGACCTGTACGAAGAAAAGAATTTCGACAAATTAGTGCCACAAAAAGTAAAAAAAGAAATTCTCAATGGTCTTGAGCAGCTTTGGATGGGTAAAACAAATAATAATTGCGTATTTATTTCTGCAATAAAAAAGCATAACCTGAACCTGTTAAGACAGCTCATCCTGATAAAGGTGAAAGAACATTATCGCATAAGGTATCCATATCGAAGTGAGTTCTATTAAAAACACATATTAAAAAGAACAATTGATTTTATGATAATAGAAAAATAACTTCTATCTTTGAAGTTGATAATGATATAGTAGATGGTTATGGAGGGGACAATTTGTCCCCTCTTTTTATTCAATAGTTCATTAAAAAATGGGAGACATCGCTGAAGAGATATCGGGTTATTTGGCACCTCTTTTAGAGGGGTCTGATCACTTCATTGTGCGAGTAGCGCATTTACCGGGAAACATCATCCAGGTTTTTCTGGATGGGGATCAGGGGATCACGATAGATTCATGTGCCAAATACAACAGATCTTTACAAAAGATCCTTGATGAGAATGGTCTTGTCGGTGAAAAGTATGTGCTTGAGGTTTCTTCCCCCGGGATAGATCAGCCACTACTTCTTAACAGGCAGTACAGAAAGAACATTGGCAGAGATATAAAAGTGATTTATAAAAATGGAGTGACAAAGTATGGAAAATTGTCCCAAGTGGATGACGAAAAAATAATATTATCTGAAACTAAAAAAATAAGTAATAGGCAAAGAAAAATAAACGCTGAAAACAAAAATAACCAGGCAGATATGGTTGAAGTATCGTTTTCAGAAATCAAACAAACATCTGTAGTTATCAATATTTCAAATAAGTAATAATGAATAACATAGAATTAATCGAATCCTTTTCCGAATTCAAAGAATTCAAGAATATAGACCGCCCAACCATGATGCGTATTCTGGAAGATGTTTTCAGGACTATGTTACGGAAAAAGTATGAAGAGGATGATAATTTTGATATTATTATCAATACGAAGACTGGTGACCTCGAAATATGGCGGACAAGAATGATTGTGAAGGATGGAAAAGTAGAAGACCCAAATACTGAAATTGAGATCTCCGAAGCTAAGTTGATCGAAGCGGACTTTGAGGTTGGCGAAGAAGCGATCGAGCAGGTTGACATCAGTGAATTTGGTCGAAGAGCAATTTTGGCAGCAAGGCAAACTCTTGTATCCAGGATCTTGGAACTTGAAAAAGATGATGTATACAATAAATACAAAGATAGGGTTGGCGACATCATCAACGGCGAGATCTATCAGGTCTGGAAAAAAGAGATGTTGGTGCTTGACGATGAAGGTAACGAACTTATTTTGCCTGCCTCAGAGCAAATTCCTGCCGATTTTTTTAAAAAAGGGGATTCTCTCAGGGCCATTGTAAAAATGGTGGATATGAGAAACAACAATCCGCTTATTATTCTATCAAGAACTGATAATGCATTTTTAGCCAAATTACTCGAAATGGAAGTGCCAGAGATCTTTGATGGATTGATCACTATCAAAAAGATCGTAAGGCAACCCGGCGAAAGAGCCAAGGTAGCTGTTGAATCTTATGATGACAGGATCGATCCAGTTGGTGCATGCGTTGGCATGAAAGGGTCAAGAATACATGGTATTGTAAGGGAATTGCGAAATGAAAATATTGATATCATCAATTTTACGCAAAACCTCAACTTATATGTGCAACGATCCCTCTCCCCTGCCAAAATATCTTACATGGATATTGATGAAGAGAATAAGAGAATATCAGTTTACTTAAAACCTGATCAGGTGTCGTTGGCTATTGGAAAGGGAGGATTTAACATCAAACTGGCGAGTAAACTTTGCGAATATGAAATTGATGTATATCGCGATGTTGATGATGAGGATTATGACATTGAGCTAGATGAATTTGCTGATGAGATTGATGGGTGGATGCTTGATGAACTTAAAAAGATTGGTTGTGATACCGCAAAAAGTGTGTTAGCACTCACAGCTGAAGAATTGTCCAGAAGGACAGACCTGGAAGAAGAAACCATCAGCAGGATCCTTAAGATCCTTAACGCTGAATTTGAAGAAGATGAGGAACCTAAATCATAATTAATATCATGCCTGCTGTTGAAAAAACATATCGATTAGTTAAGGTTGCCAAGGAGTTAAATGTTGGACTCAATACTATTGTTGATCATTTAACAGCCAAGGGTTTTGATGTGGATTCAAAACCAACTTCAAAGTTGACTGAAGAAATGCATGATGTTCTTCTGGAAGAATTTCAAAAGGATAAAACATTTAAGGAGATCGCCGATAAGATCAATTTAGGAATTTCCAATAGAGAGAATATTGAACTGTCAGGTGATGATGTCTTGATCCCCAAATCTAAAAAGGATCAGGAAGAGATCCTTATTAAGGATACTACCGCAAAGAGCCCCTTGATAGAATCGGAGGAGACTGAAAAAGAAGCTGCTGAAGAAGCTGCTGCTTCAGCAAAAGAAGAGGTTGATAAAAAAGAAACGGAACCGGTAAAAAAAGCTGCTAAAGCTAAACCCACAAAGAAAGAAGCAGAAAAAGAAGAAGAAAAGAAAAAGAAAGAAAAAGTACCACCTGCTGACACTGAAAAGGATTCCACGAAGAAAAGCGAGGAGCCAAAAGAGAAGAAAAAAGCAGCCTCCCCTGCAACTGAAGAACCTGAAGTAAAGATCGAGAAGATCAAAGTCGAAAAATTGGAAGGCCCTAAAGTAGTTGGAAAGATTGACCTTCCTGAAAAAAAGGAACCAAAGGAAGGAAAAAAACTAGTCGCCTCTTCATCTGAGGGTTTTGCAAAAGACAAAAGGAGAAAAAAACGAAAACGCTTGATAAGGCCAACCGATACTCCGGGAGGTGCTAAGAGTGGAGATAAAAAATCGGCTGGAAAAAACGTGAAAGCTGGTCCTTCTCAGGAAACTATCTCAGAAAAAGAAATTCAGGAAAAGATAAAAGAAACGCTGTCTCGGCTTGAAGGTTCAAAAGGAAAAAGTTTAAGATCAAAACATAAAAAGCAAAAAAGGATCGCTGCTGAAGAAACAAAGGAAGAAGGAGAAGAAAAAAACACAGTATTACAATTAACTGAATTTATCTCTGTTTTTGAGTTGGCGAAAATGATGGATATTTCGGTGAGTGATCTTATCAAAACATGTATGGATCTAGGCGTTATTGTTTCCATAAATCAAAGATTAGATGCTGAAATCATTGAATTGGTAACTGATGAGTTCGACTTTAAAGTTAAGTTCATTGATATTGAAGACCAGGAAGAGATAGAGATTATAGAAACTGAAGATATTCCTGAGAAGATGGAAGAGAGGCCTCCTATTGTTACAGTTATGGGCCATGTAGATCACGGTAAAACTTCTTTGCTTGATTCTATTAGAGATGCCAATGTTGTTGCTGGTGAATCAGGCGGCATTACTCAACATATTGGCGCTTATGAGGTGACCCTTGAAAGTGGAAAAAAAATAACATTTCTGGATACTCCAGGTCACGAAGCATTTACCGCCATGCGGGCAAGAGGAGCTAAATTGACAGATATTGCAATTATCGTAGTTGCTGCAGATGATGGCATCATGCCTCAAACTAAGGAGGCAATTAGTCATGCTCAAATGGCAGGAGTTCCTTTAATATTTGCTATTAATAAGATCGACAAGGATGGTGCCAATCCTGAAAAGATCAAAGAAGAACTGGCAAGCCAAAATCTATTGGTTGAGGATTGGGGTGGGAAGTATCAATCTCAGGATATATCAGCTAAATCAGGTGAGAATATTGAAAATCTACTTGAAAAAGTACTACTTGAAGCAGAAATGTTGGAGCTAAAGGCCAACCCCTCAAAAAATGCAACTGGCATTACCATTGAAGCTGCGCTTGATAAGGGAAGAGGCTATACTGCCAATATTCTTGTTCAAGAAGGCACATTGCATCAAGGTGATTTTTTATTGGCCGGTCCCTATTCCGGAAAGGTGAAAGCAATGTTTGATCAATTTGGAAAGAAATTGAAGAAATGCGGCCCTTCAACTCCAGTGCAAATTTTAGGATTGAATGGAGCCCCCCAGCCAGGAGAGAAAATTATGATGATGCCATCTGAGCAGGAAGCAAAACAATTAGCAACAAAACGTTCGAAGATTGTTCGTGAGCAAGGGTTTAGGGCAACAAAACATATTACCCTTGACGAAATTGGAAGACGGTTAGCTTTAGGCTCTTTTAAAGAATTGAACCTGATAATAAAAGCTGATGTTGATGGATCAGGAGAAGCACTCTCCGATTCCTTGCTGAAATTAAGTACCAAAGAGATACAAATTAATGTGATCCATAATTCTGTTGGCATGATCTCAGAATCTGATGTGCTTTTAGCCTCTGCTTCAGATGCGATAATCATTGGATTCCTGGTGAGGCCATCTATTGGTGCCAGAAAATTAGCCGAGAAAGAAAGCATTGATATTCGACTCTATTCGGTTATTTATGATGCCACTGATGAGATCAAATCTTCAATGGAAGGAATGTTGGAACCCAAAGTGGAAGAAAAGATCGTATGCAATGTTGAAATAAAGGATGTTTTCAAGGTTAGCAAAGTGGGAACTGTTGCGGGTTGTATGGTCACTGATGGAAAATTATCCCGTAATACTAAGGTGCATCTTATCCGTGATGGCATTGTAGTATATACAGGTAAATTGACCTCCCTAAAACGATTTAAGGATGATGCCAAAGAGGTATTATCAGGAATGGAATGCGGGCTTACTCTGGAAGATTTTAATGATATTAAGGTAGCTGACATCATTGAAGGCTATGAGCAGGTTGAGCTAAAGAGAACTCTTTAGTACCCCTAGTTATTCATAATTATGGAATCAATATAGTCCTTGACTTCTTTGGGATCGATTGAACGGATACATTCACAATTCCCATCCTTCTTACACGTACTACATTCTTTATCTAATAGAAAATACTTCCCCTTTTTTCCTAACGGACCCCACCTTCTTGGGTGTAATGGTCCTAAAGGGGCGTAAAGACCGATGGCATCTTTACCCAATGCTGCTGCTATATGCAATGGCCCGGTACTTGCAGCAACAATTCCATCAATTCCCTTTATAAAACTCAGCAATTCCTTCAATGTCAGCTTTCCCATTAGGTTGACAACATTGGGCTGATTAAAAGGCAACTGCCCCGAAACAATATTAGCTTCTTCAACAGTCCCTGTAATAAATATTTTATATCTGTCTTCCGGCAAAGACATGATTAATTTTGAAAAATTATCAACGCCCCATTCCCTGGCATTTCCCTTGGATTTAGGATGGATTATCAAATTATATTTGTCACTATCGATCAACGATGAAGTTCTTTCATCTAAAGCATCTATCTTTGATATGCCATAATTTCCCGGGACATCTTCCCGGGTAATTGGGAACTCAATGCCAAATGGTTCTAGAAGTTTGCAATTAAGTTGCGTTTCATGGTAAGGAGAATTTCTCCTCTTAACAAACACCAATTTATTACAAGTAAGCCAGTGAAAATATCTTCGACTCGTTCCTATCCTCAAAGGTATTTGAGCTCTTTTGGCAAGTTTGGCGATCGCATTATTTGGAAACACATGCAATATGGTATCCGCACTAAGGTCACTGAAGAATTTTAACTTTTCATCTCTATTCCTGGCATTAAGCTCATCAGAGTTCAAAAAATTATCAATATGCTCACAGGCCTCAATCACATCTTTTGTATATCCCTTGCCGAGAAAATATATCTTACAGGTGGGATCCAAACTTTTCAGTAATCCTGCCATTGGAAGTGTGAGCATCACATCTCCAATGCTATCCGTTCTACTAATCACAACGTTTCCTAGACCCATCTATCTACTTCATTTGGCTTTTCCCCAATTGTCTGAGTTTAGCATATTTCAGGAAAGTGGCTTGTGCAGAAATTATGGCTACTACCAATCCATAATAACCATCCAAAAATCCAAGTTTAAATATATAATCTCTTACCAACTTAAAAATAGGACCTAAGAATATCTTGATATAACTGGTCCTTTTGCCTTCCTTAAATAAGGTTTGGGCTGCGATTTCGCTAAAATTGTTGGCTTGCTCAATGTGGCTTTTTATCGTGTAATAGCTGTAATGAAGAATATCCCCCTCAAGAAAACCTACCTTACTTCCACTTTTCAATATTAGCTTATCATGTGGATTTGTGCCCTTCCAATCACCAAGAGAATTTTTGTACAATCTAAGTTTCCTATCAGGATACCAGCCTCCATGGCGCAGCCATTTGCCACAATAATGATTTAACCGGTTCATTGCATAACCATCAAACTGGGGATCATCTTTGATCTTGAGTATAGAATCTCTCAACTTATCAGAGAGGGCTTCATCAGCATCAAGAGATAGAACAAATGGGCTGTCTGTCAAACTAAGTGCATAGTTCTTTTGCTCAATGTATCCTTCAAATTCGTGTTGGACAAATTGAACTCCCTTGTTATTACAGATCTGCTCAGTGGTATCAGTTGAAAATGAATCAACCACAATGATACTATCTACAATTCCTTGCAATGAATCAATGCAACGGCCAATATTGGCTTCTTCATTAAATGTGATTATAACTGCGGAAAGCTCGATCATCTAAGTAAATATATTATAACAATAACTCATTTCTTAGTGAGATGATTTAAGAGAACTAGAAAGAACACTAAATAAAAAGCGGTACCAATTTGCCCTTCAATAGTGGCTTCTGATAAAAAGGATGTAAAAAATATTAACGCTAATGTGATCATTAGCGGGTTCTTGTAATTCTTATTATAAAACACAGGATATAAGAAAACAAATAAGAACCATCCAATGCCAACTATTCCGAATGCTGCGTAATAGCTTACAAATTGATTGTGGGGAATATGTCTCGCCTCTTCATGAATGTTAGGATATTTGGTTTCATAAATTTTACTCATCTCCTTTTTCAAGTCGCCTATACCTACCCCAAAAATAGGATGGCCATTCCCTAATTCCAGGCCTGCCTTGATAGAGATGAATCTACCACCATCAGAAAAATCTGAAGTGGATTTATCTCTAAAATAGGATTCAATATCATATTTAACATAGTTCATCTTATTCTTAAAGGAAGGGAAAATATGATATGCCGTGAAGGGAAATGAGAACAATATCAGCAATCCAAGTAGTCCAAAAAGAAAACCCCTGGAGTCATAGGTCATTTTTATGATCATATAAATGATGGCAATATATAATGCAAACAACCCACTCCTAACAGCTAACATATGAAGGAATACAAAAAGAAATAGGATCCCCCCTAAAATGAAATATCTTTCCCACTGATGCTTACATACAAAATTCTCCTTGAATAGCTGAACCCCAACGATCAGTGCGAATACAGCAATTAAACTAAACCGAATATGATTAATGGGTGTGGGCATCACTTTAGCAATTGAATATCTTTCATTTATATTGCTATAATCTATCAAATAATTAACAGAGGTAGCCACAGAAGTGATCACTATGATGGCAAAAAAACCGTAGAGAATGATGTTGAATTCCTTCTTTGAGAATGGCTGGATGGCACAAAAAGCAAAAGGCAATAATAAAAATGGCAATTTGATCCTTAGTCGCTCAACAAAATAACCCATGTCCTCTGAGATCAATCCACTTAACAAATGGAGTAGAAAAAGAGAGCTGATCACTAAAAATAATCTATTGGATAAAAGCCGCTTGAGGTTCTCGCCAGGGTGGGTAATAATGACCGCATTTGAAATAAGGACGATCATGCCAACACTTATCAGAATTCTTGAGACCATCAAACCAATTATGGTGATCAAGATCCCTGCAATAGCAATTATTTGTCTGTCAAATTTCAAAAATATAAAGTATTTTGCCCTGCAAAAGCAAATAAAGATACAACATGAAACCCTTAAATGCTAAATGGAGAAAATTCTTTTGGTCAATCATGGGTGAAACAGGTGATTATTTAAACAATGAGAATTATATGGAAAATAATTTCTAATTTAGTGCTTATGTCCGATACCACACATACAAAGGCTGAAAAGGATAAAATATTTGAGGAGGAGTTCATGCCTCACATTGATGCGCTTTATAATTTTGCTTTTCACCTGACTTATAATGAAGAAGATGCAAATGACCTGGTGCAGGAAACCTATTTGAAAGCCTATCGTTTCACAAATTCTTATATTCCGGGAACAAATGCGAAAGCATGGTTGTTTAAGATATTGAAAAATGCGTTCATTAATGATTATAGAAAGAAATCCAAGCGGCCTCCTTCGGTTGATTTTGAAGAGGTAGCCAATTATCATGAGTCAGAGGATGATAATTTAGTGGGATCTCTTGATCTAAGATTAGACGTTTTTCAAGGAATGATAGGTGATGAGGTATCCGGTGCTGTTAATTCATTGCCAATTGATTTTAGAACTGCAATACTATTGTGTGATGTTCATGGATTTACCTATGAGGAGATAGCTAAGATCACGGACATCCCGATAGGAACCGTAAGATCCAGACTGCATAGAGCAAGAACTTTGCTTAAGGAAAAACTGAAAGATTACGCTGCTACAATGGGCTATAAAAAATAAAAGTAATTCATGCAAAATATTATAATATGAAATGCTTGCAAGATCATAACTGTGCGGAAATAATTTCTAAAGTGATGCTCATTTTAGATGGCAGGTTGACAATTGAGGAAGAAAAAGAATTTCTCGTTGAGGTAGAAAAATGCCCATTTTGCCTTGAGAAATATGATATTGAAAAGAGTTTTAAAGACTTTTTGATCCACAAGATATCGCAGAAAAAGGTCCCTACTTCATTGGTCCAAAATATCAAGGATAAGATCGATCAAATGCCTTTAGATTGATTATTCTATAGCAAAAAATACTCCATGAGCGATATTGACCAATTAATATTAGGGGTAACCAACAAGGACATTAAAATCCTATCCGAATGCATCTCCCTCGTTGAAAATGAAGGTTCCCGTTATCAGGAATTGCTAAAAACTTTACACCCTTCACATGAAACTCCCGTGATCGGTATTACCGGGCCTCCGGGAGCGGGTAAAAGCACTTTATTGAATTGTTTGCTTACCCAATTGGCAGTGGTAGATGCAAGGATAGCTGTTTTGGCTGTGGACCCATCATCGCCATTTAACTATGGTGCGCTGCTCGGCGATAGGATCAGATTGAAAGATCACTATGACAATGCGAATATTTTTATACGATCCATCGCTGCAAGAGGTTCTTTAGGAGGATTATCAGAGAAAATAATTGAGATCTTGGAAATCGTATGCTCTGCCTGCTTTGATTACATATTTATTGAGACGGTAGGCGTAGGACAAGCTGAGGTAGAAATATCCGGTATAGCTGATACAACAGTAGTAGTATTGGCACCTGAGGCGGGTGATGGTATTCAAACCATGAAGGCAGGTATTATGGAAATCGCCGATATATTTGTTATTAACAAGGCAGACAGAAAGAACTCAGATATGTTGGCAAATAATCTGGCCAATATGCAGCAAACTAAGAGTGACGCCGATCAAGAGATCCCTGTAGTAAAAACCATTGCCACCGAACACCAGGGAATATCTGATCTACTTGAAGAGATCAAAAAGAATAATTCCAGTGCAGTTAATAAAGAAAGAAAGACGCTACTTTTAGCGCAAAGGGCTTTTAAGTTGATCCGTCATCAGAAAATGAAAGGTATTGATAAAGAGCAATTAAAAAAAACCATAGCTGCACAGATGGTTGAAAAGGATTTCAATCTTTATGGTTTTGTAGAGGAGAATTATTTTGGAAAGTAGATAGAGATCTATCCTATTCTTCTTTGCCTTTGCAGAGGATTAAAACATGGATGGGAATACCCCCAATTAAAATATATACCTGATCAGAATGGCACCATCCCAATACATGAAAGGAAAGTATCCTAATGTATTGTACTCAAAAGAGGGTTTGATGTCTATCCCAACAGTGATTGGAATATCTGCCAGTTCGTATTCAATTCCAAGGACACCATCAATACCAAATCCAACAGCATTCTTATTGTATGGCCCCTCATCAGTTGGAATCCATCGATATGCATCCCACTCCCAATGATATTTACCCCTAAAAGTATAATATGCCAAATGGCCTCCTATTCCATAATACCAGTTCAGTCGAGACACATCAAAGGCATTGGCATGTATCTCGTACAGGCCAACGATCCTCAAACTCCGAAAGCCACCTCCAATGATCCCTTCTACGGCTCTGTCACTTGTAAAAAAGTGCTTTACAGTCAAGCCATATGTATAGCCGCCCCTCATCCCGATTCCCGTTGAATACCCTTGAGCATGGCTATATCCCAATAACATTAATACGAGGAAAGTAAATGTAAATATTCTTTTCATATTCTATTAACCTGTGGTAAAGAATTTATAAATTTGACCGCAGTAAAAATAGAATTAATAAAATTCTTATTTAAAATATGTTTTCCACATACTTTTAATAAATGTCTATTTTAAAGACTTTTTCACCAATTTCCATTTGGCTGATGCGTCTGGCAATCATAGGCCTTTTGATATTTTCAAATCTTAGCATTGTTGCTGGTTTTCAATTAGCAAAAGCAAGTTTTTATCTTGCGATATTAAAATTGTTTCTGGCAGTCATCCTTTTATTTGGAGGCTTATTGGGAAAATCACTGTGGACCAAAACCTCTGCTTTGTTGATCGGCCTTCTTGTGATCCTGGATCTGTACCTCAGTTTTAGTGGTTTTGATAAAAATGTGATCATAAACATTCTGATCCTGGCCAATGTTTTATTTTTCATGTCCAATGGAAACAAAAGTTAAATGTATCTGACAAATTATTATTTCTGCGATCTTACTATTTTGAGAAACTGCCAAAAATATCTATAACTATGTACGACACGTTAGGATCAAGGCTCCAGAAAGAGCTTACAGAAATCAAAGAAGCAGGTTTATACAAAAATGAACGGATCATTACAACCCCCCAGGGAGCCGAAATAAAGGTGAGTTCCGGAGAAATGGTTCTCAATTTTTGCGCCAATAATTACCTTGGATTATCATCGCATTCCAGGGTGATCGCAGCTGCAAAAAAAGCACTTGATACTCACGGATATGGAATGTCGTCGGTGAGGTTCATTTGTGGTACCCAGGATATCCATAAAGTTTTGGAGAAGAAAATTTCCGAATTTTTGGGTATGGAGGATACTATTTTATATGCGGCCTGCTTTGATGCCAACGGCGGTGTGTTTGAACCCCTTTTTGGTGAAGAAGATGCTCTCATTTCAGATGAGTTGAACCACGCCTCCATCATTGATGGTGTCAGATTGTGCAAGTCCAAAAGGCTCAGGTATAAGCACAGTGATATGAATGACCTAGAACAGCAACTTATCGACTCAAAGAATTTTCGAACAAGGATCATAGTTACAGATGGTGTTTTTTCTATGGATGGAGATATTGCCAAATTAGATGAGATCTGTGATCTGGCAGAAAAGCATAACGCGGTAGTAATGGTGGATGATAGTCATGCGACCGGTTTTGTTGGAAAAACCGGACGAGGAACCCACGAATACAGAAATGTTATGGATAGGGTCGATCTTATCACCAGCACTCTCGGTAAAGCGCTAGGTGGAGCAATGGGTGGTTTTACTTCAGGTAAAGCTGAAATAATCGATATGCTTAGGCAAAGGTCCCGTCCCTACTTGTTCTCCAACTCTTTGGCGCCTTCAGTTGTCGGAGCGGCAATAGAAGTATTTGACCTGCTAAGTGAGACTACTTCACTACGTGACAAACTCGAAGAAAATACTTTATACTTTAGAAAAAAAATGGTGGATGCAGGCTTTGAGATCAAAGAAGGTATTCACCCAATCGTTCCCATCATGTTGTATGATGCTGTTCTATCACAACAAATGGCAGAAAAGCTGCTGGCAGAAGGTATATATGTAATTGGATTCTATTATCCTGTGGTTGCAAAAGGGCAAGCCAGGATCAGGGTTCAGATATCAGCAGCACATGACCAAGACCATCTTGATAAGTCCATCGAGGCCTTTCGTAAAGTGGGTAATGAACTGAAAGTCATATAAATTGCCCAAATACCACATTAAAAAGGCTTTTATATTTGCCAAATCCAAATAATGTTGCTATTTTTAAATGTTATATTGCCATTAGTATCTGTACTAATGAGCTATATACACAAAAATAAACCATGATTCTCAAAATTTAGCCTTATGAAAGTTGTAAGATTTACACCCCTTATCCAGTCATTAATTTGTGTGCTTATTTTTTTTAATGTAAGTGCACAAGTGTGTTTGGAAGATGATTTTGATCCTATTAATAATTTCAATTGGAATGATAAAAAGAATGCCTATGTTGACAATCAATGTGGTACATATAACGGACTTGGCAAGGCACTATGGTTTCAAAGCGGTATTTTCTCTATTGCAGACAGATATGCCGAAACTATTGCCCTTGATGTAAGTACAGGCGGCTTCATCGAATTTTACCTTAAAATGGGTGATGAAATACCAGGGTCAGGTGTTTTGTGTGGAAGAGGCGATTCTACCAATGGTGAAAGTGTATTTGTTAAATTTAACAAGACCCCCTATAATCCATTGAATTGGTACAATCCTGGCAACTATTTTGCTGAATATAAACCCCAAACCGTTTTTGATGGTAATTGGGTTTACGTTTTTCTTCCTATTCCACCTGCTGCTTATAGTTCAGCGACCAGATTCAGGTTTGAGCAAGATCGGTTTCTTGGCAATGGATACAGCAACTGGAGTATTGATGAAGTCAGGATATCTTGTGTTCCACCTACCATTCCACCTATCTCGAATTTCGATGCTACTCCTAAATATAGCTGCACCGGTCTAGTCCAGTTTATTAATTTATCCTTTGGAAATGTGGATACCTCTATCTGGAATTACGGAGATGGAACCATTGATACGATATTAGGGCGTAATACAACTACCCACTCTTATCAGCAGGGGACCTTTAGCGTTAGCTTAAGAGTGATCAATGCGTTTGGCTTCGACGATTCAGTTAAGATCGATCTGATCGAAATTGATACCATTGGCGGCCCGCAAACAACACCTTGTATCCCACAAACTAATGCTACTTGTTGCAGTTCAGGGATCACAAAATTCAGCTTTGGAACCATCAATCATATAAGTGGCGATGCTACCAATGGTGTGAATGGCTATGAAGATTTCTCATGTGATGACATTGTCTATATCTACGCCGGAGCTTCAATGCCTATCAATATCACTACAGGCCCAGATCTTGTATCACAAAATGTTCGCGCCTGGATAGATTACAATAATGACCAGGTATTTACGAGTAATGAGAAAGTTTTCTCCTCTGATAATAAGAAATTAGGGCATCCCGGATTTGTGGATGTATCCCCAACGGCAACCACTAATGTGTTGTTGCGCATGAGGATTGCAAATATCCCATATGGTGCCGCTGCGGATATCAATCCTTGCGATACAATTGACTATGGCCAATATGAGGATTACGGGGTGATCATTCTTGATAATCCTTATTCTCCAAATGTTGATTTTGTTGGTACTCCAAGGGTAACGTGTGATGGCAATGTCTCTTTCGAGGATCTGACATCTAATAATCCAACCTCCTGGACGTGGATCTTTGGCGATGGAGACTCTGCATTTACCCAAAATACCACACATAAATACCTTGCCAGTGGCAGATATACGGTAACCTTACAATCCAGCAACTCTTTTGGGCTAAGTACTAATAAGAAAACAAAATATATTAAGGTTAGAATAGATTCTATGCCCGTTGCTCCTAAGTGTAGTCCCAAAACCGTTTTTTCCAATTGCCTGAATTATGGGATCTACAATGTTAAGATCGATACTTTTTTCCAGAACCCTTCGTCATGCGGCTCTGAAAGCTATCAGGATTTTTCTTGCTCTGATCAGGTGAGTTTGATCGAAGCCGTTGACTATCCTATTACAATTATAACAAGTCCTGAAAATCCAGAAGATGTAAAGATCTGGCTTGATCTCAACGAAGACGGTACGTTCGATGAGTCGGAAATGGTCTTCCTAAAGAAAGACGCATTTAACCCTTCCGGTTATTTTAGAGTTCCCGGACTAAAAGCAGTATATGGCAACCCGATCAGAATGCGTGTAGTTTCAGATTATGCAGGTAGCATTATGGGTCCCTGTGTTAGCCCATTGTATGGTCAAATTGAGGATTATACCGTATATGTTATAGAAAATCCCCTGCCTCCTGTAGCCGGAATCAATGGTACTTCGTTGACATCCTGCATTTATAATCCTATTCAATTCTCTGACAGTTCTTATAATGCGATCACCTCCTGGACATGGGATTTTGGTGATGGTAATACAAGCACTAAACGAAACCCAAGGCATTATTATGGAAATGCCGGCACATATACGGTTAAATTAACGGTTGTTGGGCCTTATGGAACCGATAACATCACAAAGACAAACCTAGTCACTATCGATCCTATATGTGAGTTTACCACAGCTCATCTGAGCTCTGATTATTGTGAAGGTATCCTCTATGATAATGGAGGCCCTTATAACCCTTACTCTTCCGAGTCTGATGTTGAATTCTTGATAGCACCAAAAAATGCTACTACTGTGACACTCACATTCTCTCAATTTATCTTCCATCCTGAAGATAGCGTATATGTGTATGATGGAACTTCAGTGAACGACCCCTTATTGGGAGCATTTAATGACAGCACTGCTCTTCCCCCACCATTGGTAGCTACCAGCGGAAAGATGTTAATAAGGCAAGTTTCTGATGACGACTGGAACACTCGAGCTACAGGTTTTACGGCTCAATGGGCATGCACAGGAAAACCCTACGCTAACTTCACCCTTAACCCATCCATGACAGATACCTGTAACGATATTTTTGCTTTCTTTGATCTATCCCATAACCCCACAAGCTGGGGTTGGGATTTTGGTGATGGGAATCAGGACAATATTCAACATCCTAAACACACCTATTCCACAGCTAATAAAAATACATTTGATGTGACTTTGGTTGCCACCAATTCCAATGGCTCTGATACAGCTGTTAAGTACTTTAACAACTATCACATCGTTGATGTTGGATTTATGAAGAGTGTGCAGGATACTATTTTTCTCTTTCCTCCATACAACGGTAGAGTGCAATTTTACGACACCTCTAAATTCTACGTTTCAGAATGGTTGTGGGACTTTGGAGATGGCCGCACTTCAACCCTAAAAAATCCAATTTATTTTTATGACTCTTTAGGGACTTTCACCGTTTCACTAACAGTTAGCAACCTGTGTGATACACAGCAAACCAACAAAGATGTCATTGTTTCTCTAATAGGTCCTTCGATAGGAATTAATGATGTGGATACCAAGAATCATTTCAGCGTGCATCCAAATCCAAGCGATGGGAATATCGAACTTTGGCTACACCGCAGCAAAGCTGAAGATATTACCATAAGCGTCTTTAATCTTCTTGGTGAAAGAGTTTATTTTGAAAAGGTAAATAATGGTCTTCATTTGATCAGAACTTTAGATTTGAGTACTAGGGATAAAGGGATCTACTTTATTGAGGTGACAGGTGAAACACAGCAATTCATTGAAAAAATAGTCATACAATAACGAATCATGAAAAAATTAACACTACTACTTATCGTTTTTGGCAGTTTTTTCTTATCAAATTCTGCCACTGCTTCCCACCTTATGGGAGGGAATTTTTGCTATGAACATTTAGGAAAAGATGGATCAGGAAATGACATCTACAAGATCAGGGCCTGGATATACCGGGATATGTCTGGTGTTTGGTGTCCCTCTTCTTCAATATCTGTCAAAGTCTATGAAAATGATCCCCCTACCTATACGCAATATGCTACCCTGACCTTGCCAAGATTAACGTATGATACTTTGTCTTTGATCGGTGAGGATTGTGGATTCCCATGTACAGGATGTACCAGAACCCATGAATGTTACTATGAAACCACCGTTTCCCTTCCTGTTACCATCAGCGGCTACCACCTTGTATGGCAGTCTTGTTGCAGGAATGGAGCGATCATCAATTTATATACCGGCGGACAGACATTTTATGCTTATATCCCGCCCACTTTTTACGAAAATAATTCTCCTTGCTTCAAGGAACCACCCGTTCCCGTTATTTGCATTGGTGATACCACATGCATGGACAACAGTGCCTATGATGATGACGGTGATGTGTTAGTATTTAAATTAGCCCATCCCTGGAAAGGGGGAGGGACTCCTCCATATGGCTCATACACGCCTCCTTTTATTCATGAAAATTATAGGCCTGGATATTCTGACTCACTTCCTTTTGGATTAAATAGCTTCGCTTACCAGAATGGGATAACAGGCTTGAGTTGTTTCTCCTCACCCATCAAAGGCAACTTCGTGATCGCCGTTGATGTGCAGGAATATCGAAATGGTTTGCTGTTAAGTACCATTCGAAGGGAGATGCAAGTGTTGGCTGTTGACTGCCCCCCTCAAGCCATGCCAAGATTCATTGGCTTTAACGGCGAGGGTAGCGGTTCGCCGGCAGATATTATCTCTGCTTATTTCGTGCAGGAAGGTAGAAAGCTGAAATTCAAGATCGCAGCTCATGACCCCGATGGAGACAGTTTATTGTTAACAAGAGTGGGTGATCTCTTTAACTCATCCCTTGTTAATCCACCTGCTATCATGGTCGATAGTGTGCTGGGTGACAGCATCGTATCCACTATGTTTGTTTGGGATACAAAGTGTGGGCAAGGTTCTTCACAACCTTATACCTTTACCGCATCTGCTGAGGACTTTGGATGTCCTGAAAAAGTTGGGAAACTGGTCTTTGCTATTTATGTTACTCCTGCGGAGATCATACCTGATACTATCGTGGGTGAAGAGTTTGTTTGCACCAACAGTGATGCTTATTATACGCTTAAAGATACTTTCCGGGATTGTACCTATGCCTGGGACATTATTAGTGGTGGTGGCACGATCACAAACGCTACAACTGATAATCATGTATATATCGCCTGGCCAGGTAGTGGAGGCATCTCTACGATCAGATGTATCAAATCTGTACCTTGCCTGAGCGAGAAAGACACTATCCTGTTATCGGTTACCGTTGACCCAAATGGCAATCTCTATTTGAGACAGGATACCGCTTATTTGATTTGTCGTGGACAACAAAGCAGCGTACAAATGGAGGTGCCATATGATGCTTCTTTTAGCTATTCATGGTCACCTACCACAGGTCTTTCAGATCCTAATATTCATAATCCTGTGGCTACACCCGTGACAACTACCGAATATATTGTGACAGCCATTCAAGGTGGCTGTACCGGAAATGCAAGTATTACAGTGCTGGTAAAGAATCCACCTCCTATCAAAGCATTTAGTGACTCTGCTTGCAGAGGAAACACCATGAGGCTTCTTGCTTCGGGTGGCCTTACCTATTTATGGACTCCTTCGGCTTTCTTAAATACTGACGATATTAGCAACCCTATTTCAAGCACTGAAGTAACCCGTACTTACCAGGTTTATGGGTACGATGAATTTGGATGCTATGATTCAGCTTATGCAACAGCTTTTATCAACAGTGCGCTCTATGGGATCAATATAACTCCTGATACTTTTATCGTGTCGGGCAGCAGTATACAGCTTTATGCTAACCACTCTGATATTGTTTCTTATAGCTGGACACCCTCTACAGGTCTTTCCTGTACAGATTGCCCCAATCCAATTGCAAGTCCTACTGAATCTACCGTCTACACCATTGATGTGAAAACCAGTGACAGCTGTAATTTCTTTGACTCTGTTCGGGTATTGGTTATTTCTCCTTTGAATGTCCCAAATGCCTTTACGCCAAATGGGGATGGTGTCAACGATGTGATATCTGCTATCAATGCAGGTGGACTGAGAAGCTTTAATTTTAAGATCTACAACCGCTGGGGGCATGTGGTCTTTGAATCTACCAATATTGAAGAAAATTGGGATGGCACATACAAAGGAAATAAGCAGCCTTCAGAAAGCTATTCCTACTTCATTTCCGCTGAATATGAAAATGGAGACCATATTACACTTAATGGATTTATTGCTTTACTTAGATAGCTAATTAATAAACTACCATGAAAAAATTAACACTACTACTAATCGTTTTTGGCAGTTTTTTCTTATCAAATTCTGCCACTGCTTCCCACCTTATGGGAGGGAATTTTTGCTATGAACATTTAGGAAAAGATGGATCAGGAAATGACATCTACAAGATCAGGGCCTGGATATACCGGGATATGTCTGGTGTTTGGTGTCCCTCTTCTTCAATATCTGTCAAAGTCTATGAAAATGATCCCCCTACCTATACGCAATATGCTACCCTGACCTTGCCAAGATTAACGTATGATACTTTGTCTTTGATCGGTGAGGATTGTGGATTCCCATGTACAGGATGTACCAGAACCCATGAATGTTACTATGAAACCACCGTTTCCCTTCCTGTTACCATCAGCGGCTACCACCTTGTATGGCAGTCTTGTTGCAGGAATGGAGCGATCATCAATTTATATACCGGCGGACAGACATTTTATGCTTATATCCCGCCCACTTTTTACGAAAATAATTCTCCTTGCTTCAAGGAACCACCCGTTCCCGTTATTTGCATTGGTGATACCACATGCATGGACAACAGTGCCTATGATGATGACGGTGATGTGTTAGTATTTAAATTAGCCCATCCCTGGAAAGGGGGAGGGACTCCTCCATATGGCTCATACACGCCTCCTTTTATTCATGAAAATTATAGGCCTGGATATTCTGACTCACTTCCTTTTGGATTAAATAGCTTCGCTTACCAGAATGGGATAACAGGCTTGAGTTGTTTCTCCTCACCCATCAAAGGCAACTTCGTGATCGCCGTTGATGTGCAGGAATATCGAAATGGTTTGCTGTTAAGTACCATTCGAAGGGAGATGCAAGTGTTGGCTGTTGACTGCCCCCCTCAAGCCATGCCAAGATTCATTGGCTTTAACGGCGAGGGTAGCGGTTCGCCGGCAGATATTATCTCTGCTTATTTCGTGCAGGAAGGTAGAAAGCTGAAATTCAAGATCGCAGCTCATGACCCCGATGGAGACAGTTTATTGTTAACAAGAGTGGGTGATCTCTTTAACTCATCCCTTGTTAATCCACCTGCTATCATGGTCGATAGTGTGCTGGGTGACAGCATCGTATCCACTATGTTTGTTTGGGATACAAAGTGTGGGCAAGGTTCTTCACAACCTTATACCTTTACCGCATCTGCTGAGGACTTTGGATGTCCTGAAAAAGTTGGGAAACTGGTCTTTGCTATTTATGTTACTCCTGCGGAGATCATACCTGATACTATCGTGGGTGAAGAGTTTGTTTGCACCAACAGTGATGCTTATTATACGCTTAAAGATACTTTCCGGGATTGTACCTATGCCTGGGACATTATTAGTGGTGGTGGCACGATCACAAACGCTACAACTGATAATCATGTATATATCGCCTGGCCAGGTAGTGGAGGCATCTCTACGATCAGATGTATCAAATCTGTACCTTGCCTGAGCGAGAAAGACACTATCCTGTTATCGGTTACCGTTGACCCAAATGGCAATCTCTATTTGAGACAGGATACCGCTTATTTGATTTGTCGTGGACAACAAAGCAGCGTACAAATGGAGGTGCCATATGATGCTTCTTTTAGCTATTCATGGTCACCTACCACAGGTCTTTCAGATCCTAATATTCATAATCCTGTGGCTACACCCGTGACAACTACCGAATATATTGTGACAGCCATTCAAGGTGGCTGTACCGGAAATGCAAGTATTACAGTGCTGGTAAAGAATCCACCTCCTATCAAAGCATTTAGTGACTCTGCTTGCAGAGGAAACACCATGAGGCTTCTTGCTTCGGGTGGCCTTACCTATTTATGGACTCCTTCGGCTTTCTTAAATACTGACGATATTAGCAACCCTATTTCAAGCACTGAAGTAACCCGTACTTACCAGGTTTATGGGTACGATGAATTTGGATGCTATGATTCAGCTTATGCAACAGCTTTTATCAACAGTGCGCTCTATGGGATCAATATAACTCCTGATACTTTTATCGTGTCGGGCAGCAGTATACAGCTTTATGCTAACCACTCTGATATTGTTTCTTATAGCTGGACACCCTCTACAGGTCTTTCCTGTACAGATTGCCCCAATCCAATTGCAAGTCCTACTGAATCTACCGTCTACACCATTGATGTGAAAACCAGTGACAGCTGTAATTTCTTTGACTCTGTTCGGGTATTGGTTATTTCTCCTTTGAATGTCCCAAATGCCTTTACGCCAAATGGGGATGGTGTCAACGATGTGATATCTGCTATCAATGCAGGTGGACTGAGAAGCTTTAATTTTAAGATCTACAACCGCTGGGGGCATGTGGTCTTTGAATCTACCAATATTGAAGAAAATTGGGATGGCACATACAAAGGAAATAAGCAGCCTTCAGAAAGCTATTCCTACTTCATTTCCGCTGAATATGAAAATGGAGACCATATTACACTTAATGGATTTATTGCTTTACTTAG
>CAZNGA010000034.1:0-31424 GCA_964572485.1 uncultured Chitinophagales bacterium | reverse complement strand
TTTTCAGAGGACCTTAGAATATATTTCTCCACCTCGCTTGCAATATCTGTGGCAGCCATTTGAATATTCGTAAAGGAGACAACCGCATTTCTATCCACCACCGTCCCAATATCCTGTGCTACGCTGCTGTTGATCATTGCACATATACTAATAATAATAAAAAGGCCTCTATACATCTTCATTTTGATTCAATAAATTTCATTACTAAATTATCATTTTTTTTCAAGTAATTCAAGAATATTTCAGATTCTTGGGTGGGAATTGCAACCAGGAGATAACAAATATCTGCAAAATCTTTCTTTACAATTTTAAACTCATGGTTCTTAATATGGTTCATGATATCGTTCATCCTATCATATTCAAATTTCAATTCATAATAATCCATTATAGCCCTCGTAACGATGGCACCATTTTGCACCGCAGTAGCAGCAGCTCTTTTATATGCCTTTGTTAATCCGGACTTTCCCAAAAGGGTGCCTCCAAAATACCTTACAACAATGATCAGTAGGTTAGTCATTTCTTTTGACTCAATTTGATTCAGTATTGGAGTACCAGCAGAATTCTTTGGCTCGTGATCATCATTTGCTCTGAAAAGTTTCCCATCATAACCTAGTTTATAAGCATAACAGTGATGACGGGCCTTGAGATGTGCTTTTTTAATCTTTTCAAGAAGAACATTGATCTCACTTTCATTATATACAGGAAATGCATAAGCCAAAAATTTACTTCCTTTCTCTTTATAAACTCCTTCAGAGGGGGATTGTAATGTCTTATATGAGGTTTTCATTCCTGTAGTGATGTGGCATCCTGCTTCAAGATCAACAAATGATCACGTCCAATTTCTCTTTTATTGATTTGGATACCGCTTATTTCCGGAGCTTTCACGCCCTTATTAAAACGATCCTTGCTAATAAATATTCTTGCTTCATCCCAAAATCCTTTCTTAATAAAGTTCTCCAACACCTTTCGCCCCCCCTCAATGATCACAGATTGGATATTCCTATTGAATAATTCAGATAGCAATTGGTCTAAATTATCCTCATCGAAGCTTATTTTAATCAACTCGATATCACCATTTACTTCACTTCGCTTTGCATTGAACACAAGGGTAGGGGCCTCTTGATCAAAAAGATGCAGGGAGGAAGGCAACTCCAAATTCCTGTCAAAAACAATGCGTACCGGGTTTTTGCCTTTCCAGTGCCTGACAGTAAGTTGTGGGTCATCAATAATTGCAGTATTCTTTCCAACCAAAATTGCCTGCTCCTCACTACGCCATTTATGTACTAACTCGACCGACTGATCATTCGTGATCCTTGATTGTATATTATCGCCTTCTGAAATAAAACCGTTACTGGTCATTGCCCATTTTAAAATGATATATGGGCGGCTCTTTGTCTGAAATGTAATAAAACGTTTGTTAAGCTCCTCTGCTTCAGGTTGGAGTACACCCACAGTCACTTTACAACCTTTTTCTTTCAAGAGGGCAATACCTTGCCCACTTACGAGAGGATTAGGATCAGCGATACTTATATAAATAGTTGGTATATTATGTTCTATTATGCTGGTAGTGCACGGAGGGGTTTTCCCTTGATAACAGCAGGGCTCCAGGTTCACATATAACTCTGATTCCTTCAACAAGTGCTTTGAACCTTCGGGGATGGAGTTAATGGCCTTGACCTCGGCATGCTCATGGCCATATTTTTCATGATAGCCTTCGCCTATCACCTTATTATCATGGACGATAACAGCACCTACCATTGGGTTAGGAGCTACACTCCCAAATCCTTTCTCCGACAATTGGAGACATCTGTTAATATATTTTTCAACCTGGTTCACTTGCTGGTTCAATTCATCTCAAAATTAGCAATTTTTATGACTACCCTATAATACTGGAAAGTACCAGCATTTCAATTGTCGCAGTTAGTTATTTTGTTGTGCCTTTGCATGTAACTTTATCGTGAAAACTGTTACATTGATTGTGAAAAAAAAATGATAAATTGTAACGCGGGGAGGGGCGGGAAGCCCCCGAAAAAAATTTCATACGCTCAGAATCAGCTGTAGCCCTTAACTTACAAGATGTAGGATTTTATGGAAAACGGTCAATTCTTTACTTTCAGAATAGATTTCATAAATGATCTTAGGAAAATATACCCTGCAAGGGAAGCAGAGAATATCACTAATATTGTTTTTCAAGACATTCTTGGGTATAGTAAAACAGATCTGTCATCAAAAAAAGAACTTCTTCTTGAAGAAAATGATAGAATGACCCTGAATAAAATTCTTGAAAGATTGATGCAACATGAACCAGTGCAATATATACTTGGCCACACTTACTTCTATGATCTGAAGTTAAAAGTGAACAATAGTGTATTGATACCCCGTCCTGAAACTGAAGAATTAGCCGATTGGATCATCAAAGACTACTCAACAAATGACAGTAAGCTAAAGGTATTGGATATAGGGACAGGAAGTGGTTGTATAGCATTGGCTCTAAAAAAACACCTTCCAACCACTCAGATCGATGCTATTGACAATAGCAAGGCCGCAATAGCAATTGCAAAAGAAAATGGAATTCGACTCAATATCAATGTAAATTTTATGTTCTGCGATGTCCTTAACAGCGATGATTGGAAATCTATTCCTAAATATGATATCATTGTAAGTAACCCGCCCTACATCCTTATCCAAGAAAAACCCAACTTGCCGAAGAACGTTGCTAATTATGAACCGGCTGAAGCGCTTTTTGTAAATAATGATAATGCCCTGGAGTTCTACGATGCTATCATTGACTTTGCAAAGAAGCATATGAAAAAGGGAGGTGAAGTACGATTTGAGATCCATGAGATGATGGGGGCCTCCGTCAATAAATTGATGATTGATAAAGGATTAAGTGAAATTACTTTAAGAAAAGATCTAAGCGGCAAAGATAGAATGATCAAAGTTGCAATCTAGCCGTATTTGATCCTCCTTGTATCAGTATTCTCCTTCATATTCATCTCCCTCCTCATTATATACTTCATAATCATCCAAGTATTGATCAGAGACAAATAATTGATCGTATTCCGTTAAGAATGGGATATACCAAGCTGCAGTTCTATGCTCATCGCCAACCCAAGAAAATTCAATGACATCTTCACGATCCTTTAAGTGAAAGACAGTTGCATTATCAGATCCAGCATTCTCCACAACATCGCTCACTATAAAGGTTTGCACATCATATCCACAGTCAACTTCAATGGTAGGGAAACCATCTTCCGAAGATCCAATAGCAATAGCGAGATTCATGCCATGATATGGCTCTAATATTACCATCTCTTCCTCCATAACTGTCAGCATGGTCCAGAATTGAGGCAGTTCATAGAGGAAATCAAATGGGTCAATGATTTCCCGTTCAAAAAAAGAAATGTCTTTTGATCCAACTATTGAATCTAATTGATAAACAAATTCATCCTCATATAGCTCTTCAATTGCTTTTTTAAGCATCTCAATTCTCTTTTTTTTCGTAATCCACTCTACAATTACTACATTTTCAGGGGAAACTGTTTCCCGCATATATTCTATCTTATTGATCACATCAATACCAATAAGTTCATCGCGGGTTAAAACCAGAATGAAATTATGGTGTGGCGAAATGAAAACATCGCGAACGCCCTCGTACGCTTTCTCAAAAACACTATAATTGAGGGGAAACTCATTGTGCTTGACCAAATTTTCTTTGGCAGGGCCAAAAGGTTCTTCAACAGTAACATAATAAGAAGATGATATTACATAGGGTGCATCTGCTTTGGCAAAGCATGTTATGTGTGTCTGCCCATTTTTACGATGCAAATAGAATCCTATTTCATCAACATCCAGCGTTCCGATAGATTCCTTTTCTTCTTCCCAATTTTCAAAGTGGCCATCAATAAATTCGCCTCTTTCTGATTTCAAAACCATTCTTTCAATGAGACCGGAAAGCTCAGCTGAAGTATAATATTCCTCAATGCTTGTTTGATCCTTTTCTTCATTGAAAATAGGCTGCGTAAATTTTCCGGAGGAATAATATCCGTGGGCCCCTCCCTGATATCCATATATTGAATATTGAGTAGAAACATGCCAGGGAGTGGCAAATAAAAGTGTTTCTCTTGAAACATGCTGCCAACCTGAAATTCCATCACCAGTATTCTGATATGCAATTTTCGACTCTTGAACAAACTCTTCAAGGAACACCTCTGCATTTTCTACGAGTTTGAAATACTGTCTATTGAAATCATCGATATGCTCAATACTAAAAACGTTACTTTCTATATATTCAGCACTTTGGCTCTCATTTACATAAGCCCGGTTCACGGCAATACTATCTAAATATAAATAGATCAACACATCGGATTGAGGGATAATAAAAAGAGGGGAAACTGAAAGTTCTCCACCATTTTTTCCAGGGGAGCGAATGAACAACATTTCGCTTTCAATGCCACACAAACCTAACAACAGTCCATTGGGTTCATCCTTTGGGCTAAGTTCAGTTAACATGGCCATTATTTCAGGGGAAAAGTTCTTTGTTGACATGGGTTATTTCTCTGTGACCTTCAGCAAGAGATTCATTATCATCTTGCTTACTTTGCTGTGTATTGCATGATACACAAATTGCTAGTAGAGCCAATATTACTATTGAATTTTTCATTTGAACGCGATCTACTCTATTAAATATCCTTTATCTGCGAATTTGCGGGCTAACTCATTACTATTTTTCGTTGTCCTTGTGTTGATCGAGCCATTAATATGCTCATTTCCATCAAGTCCTGCAATGATCAGAAATTCTTCTTCATCTTCCCAATAATCATACATGATCCCTAACTCCTCATCCATTTTTTCATGCATCTCAAGACAGGTAACGCGTATTATGCAGGCAAATGGCTTCCCGTCAGCAAGCCTCCACTCAATCTTCTCACCATACCATAATGATTCTCCACATGAATCTGAAAATAGAATTATTGAAAAATCATTCGTCGAATCAATCGACTCGACTGTGATGATATCATGTCCATACAGATTATAATAGATGTATAGCTGATACCCCCCAAATCCTCTGCATATAGTAGGGATGTCACTTCCCTCATTGAATAATAGGTTTGGGTGTATCTCATCTAATGAGAGGCAATTCTCTCCCTTGGTCTCAGAATAGGTACTGCTAAAAGTGGGAAGTCGTGAGTTTATATATTCAGGGCTCATCTTTAACAGAAAGGCACCTAACATTATATAGAATATTGTGCTCATTGTACCTTACCAAAAATAGGATTTTCAATGGATAGTAGAGAATATTATCTCGCTATTTTATTATTTACCTACATTTATGGGCTATTCTCATATTATGGGATTATTAAAAGGAAATAAAAAAGTCATCAACGCTTGGGGGATGTACGATTGGGCCAACTCTGTATATTCCCTGGTCATCACTTCTACCATTTTCCCCATCTACTATGCCCATGTCACAAAATTTGAGGACTCTGATATGGTTTCCTTCTTTGGCGGTGAATATGTGAACACAGCATTATATTCATATGCCATATCATTTGCCTTTTTAATGATCGTTTTTATTGCGCCATTACTCTCTGCTATTGCAGATTATACAGGAAGAAAAAAGCTTTTCATGCAGTTTTTCTGTTACCTGGGTGCCATCTCATGCAGTTCGCTTTATTTCTTTACAGGTGAAAATCTGGAATTCGGCATCATCGCTTTTATTTTGGCGGCAGTAGGATTTTCAGGAAGTATCGTTTTCTACAATGCATACCTCCCGGAAATTGCTGCAATACAAGATCAGGACAAGGTTAGCGCTAAAGGATTTGCGCTAGGGTATCTTGGGAGTATGATCTTACTCATATTAAACCTGATAATGATCGAGAAGCCTGAATTATTTGCAATTCCTGAAGGGAACTACCCGGCCAGATTTTCGTTCGTATTGGTAGGTATTTGGTGGATAGGTTTTGCCCAGATATCTTTCTATTATTTACCTGATAATATTTATGGTCGAAAGCCCAAAGGTAATTATCTGCTTAAAGGATATAAGGAACTACTTGTGGTATGGTCACAGCTAAAAAAGCAACATGCATTGAGGACCTTCCTGATCTCTTTTTTCTTTTATACAATCGGTGTTCAAACCGTCATGTATTTAGCGGCAACCTTTGGAAGTAAAGAGCTACAACTCCCTGACACCACTTTGATCACAACTATCCTGGTCATTCAATCGGTGGCGATCGGCGGCGCTTACTTATTCTCAAAATTCTCCGCATTATTTGGGAATATCAAAGCCCTTATTATTTCGGTTATTATATGGTTGTGCATTTGCGTGGGAGCATACTTTATTGAAGGTGAGGTAGGATTTATCATTGTTGGCGCATTTGTGGGCTTGGTAATGGGCGGGATCCAATCTCTGTCTCGATCCACATATTCAAAGATGTTGCCCCAAACGGAAGCCCATACTTCTTATTTTAGTTTCTTCGATGTTACTGAAAAGATGGCTATTGTTATCGGAACAGCTCTATTTGGCTTTATTGAAGAAATTACCGGTAGTATGCGTAATTCCCTATTTGCACTTATGATCTTCTTTGTGATCGGGCTCATTTTCCTTTTAAGGGTTAAGGGAAAACAAATTGGCTTAAAAGCGCTAAATGAGAAAAAATAATTACTGAATACTATTGATTAATTACTATTTATTAGCTGCAAAGAGTTACAAATTTGTATTTTTGAGAGCCAAAATATTTTGAATGAAAGTCGACATCTTTATCCCATGTTTTATTGACCAGGTATATCCGGAAACGGCCCATAACATGGTGAAAGTTCTTGAGAGACTCGGCTGTGAAGTTCACTATAATAAAAAGCAAACCTGTTGTGGTCAACCAGCTTTCAATAACGGGTTTTGGGGCGATGCCAAAGTAATAGGGGAGAAATTCATCAAGGATTTCCCAAATGACAACTCTATTGTTTCTCCATCAGGTTCTTGTACAGGATACGTAAGAAATTACTACAAAGAGTTATTCGAAAATTCAAGATTACATAATCAATCAAAACAAGTACAGAAGAATTTGTTTGAATTCTCCGAATTCATAGTGGATGTATTGAAAATTGAAGATATAGGCTCAGCACTAAAAGGGAGAGCAACCTATCATGACTCTTGTGCTGCCCTTCGAGAATGTAACATTAAGGATGCTCCAAGAAAATTACTTCAAAATGTAAAGGGGCTGGAGCTCGTTGAAATGGCTGAAAGTGATACATGTTGCGGATTTGGAGGAACCTTTTCTGTGAAATTTGAAGCTATTGCTACAAGCATGACGAGCCAGAAAGTGGAAAATGCTGTGGCTACTAAAGCAGATTATTTGATCTCAACAGATCTTTCTTGCCTGATGCATATCGATAGCTATATCCAAAAGCATCAGATGCCCATTAAAGTGATGCATATTGCTGATGTACTTGCAAGTGTTTGATCTCTGAATAATTTTGTACAATGAAGTACCTACTAGGCGCTCTACTATGTCTCTTCCCCTTTACTGACGGACTCTGCCAAAGTTATAATTATTCCTTTTCCAAAGCAGACACGCTCAGGGGCACGCTGTCAGATTTCAGAAGTTGTTACGATGTCTATTATTACGACCTGATGATAGAGGTGGATCCGGAGAACAAGACAATAGTTGGCAGCAATTCAATCTATTACAAAGTGATCAATGATTTCAACAAATTGCAGATCGATCTATTTGAGAATATGCAAATTGATAGCATCATCCATAAGAATACAACATTAAGATTTGAGCGTGAAGCTAATGCTGTTTTTGTAAGCTTTCCTAAATTGCAACCAATTGGGGCTACCGGTCTCATAAAAGTCCATTATTCTGGAAAACCCATAGTCGCAAAGCGACCCCCGTGGGATGGCGGCTTCATCTGGAAAAAAGATAAGAATGGGAATGATTGGGTTACTGTAACCTGTGAGGGGACAGGGGCTAGTTTATGGTGGCCTAATAAGGACCATCTGTCTGATGAGCCAGACTCAATGAAGATGTCTTTTTTGGTGCCTTCCGCCTTATACTGTGTATCAAATGGCCAATTGAGGTCTAAAAAAGAGATCAACGATCAACAAACACTTTTTGAATGGTTTGTAAGTTATCCCATAAACAACTATAATGTTACTTTGAACATTGGGAATTATAAAGTGATCTCTGATCAATATGTTGGGAAACAAAGAACTCTGGACCTTGACTATTATGTTCTACCTTATAATGTTGAAAAAGCGAAATTTCATTTCAAACAAGTTCAGCCCATGCTTGAATGCTTTGAGCATTACCTTGGCGAGTATCCCTTTTGGAATGACGGCTATGCATTGGTTGAAACCCCTTATTGGGGGATGGAACATCAAGGTGCTATAGCCTATGGAAATAAATTTAAAAACAATATTGAGGGCTTTGATTTTATTATCGTGCATGAAAGCGCTCATGAATGGTGGGGGAATTCGGTTAGTTGTGCAGATCATGGCGAAATGTGGATCCATGAAACATTTGCCACCTATTGTGAAGCTTTGTATATAGAGTATTTTGAGGGTTTTGATCAATCTGTGGCCTATTTACAGAAGCAAAGCAAAATGATCATGAATAGGGAACCTGTGCTAGGCCCTTTAGGTGTGAACTTTAACAAATGGCGTGGAGCCGACATGTACTACAAGGGCGCCTGGATGTTGCACACCATTAGAAGTGTTATTGATGATGACTCGTTGTGGTTTAGTATCATATATGGCCTGTCAACCGACCATAAAATATCGATCATCAATACAGAACAGATCATTGACTATTTTAACAAGAAAGCAGGGAAAGACCTTACACCAATTTTCAATCAATACCTGATGCATCCAAAACTCCCGGCTATCACACTTTATTTGAAGGAAAAGGGCGAGAAGTTAGTGGTAAAATATATATGGGATGCTGATGTTGATGACTTTAATATGCCTATTAAAGTAACCGGTACAGATGGGAAATATGTCTTCATTTACCCAACTACAGAATACCAGGAAATCACATTTAATGAGATCAAATTGGCCGATTTCAAAGTGGCTTCTCACCTATTTTATATTGATGTCATTGAACATTCTAATGTAATTATTAATGAGCAGTAATAACCTTGGATGAGATAGAAATGGGGCGCTAACATTTTCAACCCATCCCTTTCAAGCACTGCACCACCTTTTCAAGCATATCATCATCAAAATCAAGATGTGTCACAAATCTTACCATTTGTGGGCCAAATGGAATTGCTTTAATATCACCTTTATCTAGTAAGTTTATAAAGGATTCATTGGTGTACTGCGGTTCTAATTTACATACTACAATATTACTTTCAACGGGCAAAATTTCTTTAACAAAAGGAAGAGAACCAAGGACCTCTTCCAGCACTTTAGCTCTTATATGGTCATCTTCCAATCTTTCCACATGATGGTCTAAAGCATATATCCCCGCTGCAGCCAGGTATCCTGCCTGGCGCATACCACCTCCAATTACCTTCCGTATCCGATGACACTCATCAATGAAATCCTTATTTCCCATCACCACAGATCCTGCAGGTGCCCCCAACCCTTTTGACAGGCATATTGAGATAGAATCAAATAGGGGGCCCAGTTCCTTCGGTTGATGGGTTGTTGCAACTAGGGCATTAAAGATACGAGCACCATCAAGATGGGTCTTTAAGCTATTGTCATGGCTTACTTTAACGATCTCTTGAATTTGCTCGAACTCATAAATGCTCCCTCCACCTTTATTGCAGGTATTTTCTACACAAACCAATGCTGTTTTGGCATAATGATGGTCAGGGGGATTAATATTCGCCAAGACTTCTTCCGCCTTAAACCGCCCTCTATCACCATTCATTAATCGTGTAGAGCATAATGCATTATAGGCGATCCCTCCGCCCTCATAATTATACATATGGGCAGTCTTGTCACAGATCACTTCGTTTCCGGGTTGTGTGTGTACTTTAATGGCAATTTGATTGGTCATGGTTCCAGAAGGACAAAATAGCCCTGCTTCCATTCCAAAAAGTTCTGCTGCCTTTTCTTCTAATTGAATTACTGAAGGGTCTTCTCCAAAAACGTCGTCCCCAACTTCTGCCTGCATCATCGCTTCCAGCATGGGTTTAGTTGGTTTTGTGGTTGTGTCACTTCTCAAGTCAATACTCATAGCCAGTTTATTAATTGATCATAAAAACTAATTATTAATGATGGTTTCAACATCCATGTAAAGCAGAAACCAAATATTGCCCCATAAAAATGAGCATCATGGTTAATATTATCAGAGGATCTCTTCGCCTGGTAGGCAGAGTAGATAAGATATAATATTGCTGCAACAATACCAGGGATGGGGATAACGGCATATAATTTCCATATATGCACTGGTCTGAACAAGACGAAAGCAAATAAAACTCCAGAAACGGCTCCTGAAGCTCCCAAGCTTGCAAAATGCATATTATTCTTATGCTTAAAGAAAGTTGCAATATCAGAAAAAATGATGGCTCCAAAATATAAAGCAATAAAGTACCATTTCCAATGTGCTACAATTTCTATTTCAAACAAAATTTCAACAGCCGCACCAAATGAATACAATACGAACATATTGATAAGTAAGTGGATCCAGTTTGCATGAATAAAGCCAGAGGTAATGAAGCGGTAATATTCATGGTGATGCTTGATCCTATAAGGGGATAACACCAACTTTTCTAGTAGGGAAGGTGACCTAAAGGTCAAATAAGATATCACTACAGTTATAATAATGATAATAACGGTCATGTTGAAAATCATATCACAAATTAACGATTTTTTCAAATGAAATAAGAGCACCCGGTCTTTTAACTATTTTACTCAAAAGTTCGTCGGATAACCAATCTGATAAAAATAATTTAATATCTTTGCTTGAAGAATTTAGTAAATAAATTATCACATGGAATTGGCATTTGTAATATGTCTTATCATTATTGGGTTGATCCTGGTTTATATCGAACTTTTTCTTTTACCCGGTGTATTCATCGTTGGTATTTTAGGTGGTGCTTCAATGGTGATCGGCGTATATCTATCTTACGATTTTTTTGGTAAGACAGGCGGCCATATTACCTTGTCCATCTCCGTTTTAGCCCTTATTATATCAATGATCTTGGGATATCGGCAAATTACATCTAATAAGTGGACCCTGAACAAGACCATTGATGGTAAAGTAAAGAGAGTTGAAACAGGAAATATTTCGGTAGGGGACAAAGGTGTGGCCTTTTCAGCAATCAAGCCAACGGGGAAAGCTGTAATTGGAGGGGAGAGAATGGAAGTCTACTCATTAGGAGAGTTTATCGAAAAGAACATTGAAATAGAAGTATCGAAAATTGAACCCAATAAAATATTTGTTAAACCGATTTCTACTGATCAAATGTAATTATTGAATTGATTGTAAGCGATATAAGGAATTGAAGGTGTTTCTTTATTCAGTCTAAAGTAGAAGTTTAAAATTATTCATTATGGAAGGTATATATTTAATAATGGCAGTTGTTGGCATAATCATAGGGTTTTTCCTTTTCTTTTATCTGATCCCTCTTGGATTATGGCTCTCTGCTTTACTCTCAGGTGTAAGAATATCATTATTACAATTGATTTTGATGAGATGGAGAAAGGTTCCACCGGGAGTTATTGTAAATGCATTGATCACTGCCACCAAGGCGGGATTATTTCTTTCAAGAAATGAATTGGAAGCACACTATTTGGCCGGTGGGAATGTGCCTAGTGTAACTAATGCTTTGATCTCAGCCGAAAAAGCAAATATAGAACTGGATTTCAAATCAGCCACTGCTATTGACCTGGCTGGAAGAGACGTCTTTGATGCTGTCCAGGTATCTGTAAACCCTAAGGTTATTGATACACCAGCGGTTACTGCTGTAGCAAAGGATGGCATTCAATTGATCGCTAAAGCCAGAGTAACTGTCAGGGCCAATATCAAGCAATTGGTAGGTGGTGCGGGAGAAGATACCGTTCTCGCCAGAGTGGGGGAAGGTGTGGTATCTTCAATTGGCTCAGCGACTTCCCATAAAGATGTACTTGAAAATCCTGATTCCATTTCCAAGTTGGTACTTGCAAAGGGATTGGATTCCGGGACTGCGTTTGAGATCCTGTCCATTGATATTGCTGACGTGGATATCGGGAAGAATATTGGTGCTGTACTTCAGTCTGATCAAGCAGAGGCAGATAAGAAAATTGCGCAAGCTAAGGCAGAAGGAAGAAGGGCTATGGCGGTTGCAGCAGAACAAGAGATGAAGGCAAAAGCACAGGAAATGAAAGCGAAGGTGATCGAAGCAGAGGCACAGGTCCCTTTGGCTGTTGCAGATGCCTTTAAAAAGGGGAATCTGGGTGTTATGGATTATTTCCGTCTTGAAAATATACAGGCAGATACAGACATGAGGGGCTCAATATCAAAGCCTTCCTCCGGTAAGAAGAAGGGTGATAGTTAATCATTGATTTGTAGGACCCGTAGCTCAATTGGATAGAGCACCTGACTACGGATCAGGAGGTTGGGGGTTCGACTCCCTCCGGGTTCACAAAATCAGAAAGAGTGTGAGCTTTGAGCAAGTGCTTCTTGCTGATTTTGTCCCTCAAGACTCACACTCCAACTCAAACTAAATAGTAATGTTCGATTTTGAAAAACTGGAAGTTTATGTGAAAGCGAAAAAGTTCAATAAATCGGTAGCTATCTTTCTCAAAAACTCAAAAGTTGACAAAAGTACTCATGATCAATTAAGAAGGGCTTCATTTAGTATCATGTTGAATATTGCCGAAGGCTCCGGAAGATTTACAAAACCTGACAAACGTAATTTTTATGTAATTGCAAGAGGCTCTGTCTTTGAGTGTGCAGCAATTATTGATTACCTGAAAGATTTGAATATGATTGATGAAGAATCATTTCATCAGTATTATTCTTTTCTCGAAGAAATTTCTAAGATGCTTTATGCTTTGATAAAGGGGTTAAAAAATTGATTTCTTGCTTTCGCTTTGAAATGTTTGACACTTGAGAATGCTCAATTTATGGCCAAGAATAAAAGATTCAGACAGGTTCTAATAAATCCAACAGAGGAAGAAATACTTGAACGCGAACCATTAATGGCATTTTCTTTTTACTTGTCTGGAAGAAACAATGTACTTCTATCCTTATCAGATGAAATAATTGATAATCTTGATTCGAATTTCTCGTCAAAACCGGTTAAGAGTGGCACAATAGAGCAATCCGAGACTCAGATTTGGCTTTGGGTTTTAGGTGCTTATGAAGTTATTAGAACTATCAGTCAAGCAAAAGAATGCTTTACGGAAGAATTTAACAACAAAATAACCAAACTGAAAAAAGAATTAGTGATTGCCCGAATGCCAAGTGCTAAAATGGAAAAGACGGGAAAAAAAGTACCAGTTAATTCTAACAGAAGTCCAGCCGGTTGGAATATTGAAAATAAAGATTTGCTAATTGGTGATCCGGAAAAACCGATATCTGCCAGAAAACTTCTTGAAAATTATGATGAAACTTTGACGTCTCTCACACCAGCATATATTCTTAAACGGCACTAAGAATCATATTCAAACTAAAAATCCGATAAGGTTTATGTTTCATATCTTGCGAGTTACCAAAACGCTCACTGTTTGGATATAAAACATGAATAGCTATTATTATCTTATAGGGAAAGTTTATATGAATTTTGTATCCCACTTTTAAAGCTATCTTTTGTGTCTGGGAAAGTTCACTGAATTAGTACTCAAACTTCACATGAAACATTACCTTGTTCAGAAACTAAGCTGCTTTCAGATATTTAGATAGTTCACAGATTTTTTCCAGATCTTTGTCAAAAAGGTTCAGACTTTGTCCTGTCGAGTTCACTTTTGATGACGGAGTAGCAATGAAAATTGGCTTTGGCTTCCCTCTTTCAAATATTCTAATAAAAAACTTTGAAAAATCCCTATAAATTACGAAATTTGCACTTCGAATTTTTTAGTGTATAGAACAATAGACCATGTCAAGAATTTGTCAGTTAACAGGAAAGCATCCGATATCAGGGAATAACGTTTCTCACTCTCATAGGAAAACAAAGAGAATGTTCTACCCAAATATTCAAAAAAAGAAATTCTTTATTCCTGAAGAGAATAGGTGGGTTACTCTTAAGATAAGTACATCTGCCCTCAGGACTATTAACAAGAAAGGTCTCTTTGAATATTTAAAGGAATTGAAAAAGAAAGGGATTGTCGTAAAATAAGTATTTTACAACCGATAAAATTAACTTTATAAGATGGCTAAAAAAGGAAATAGGGTACAAGTAATTCTTGAATGCACTGAGCATAAGGATAGTGGCTTACCGGGAACATCCAGGTATATTACCACTAAAAGCAAGACCAATTCTCCTGACCGCATGGAGTTGAAGAAATATAACCCATCCATGAAGAAACATACAATTCACAAGGAAATTAAATAGAATGGCTGAGGAAGGAAAAAAAGAGGAAAAGAAAGAAGAACAAAAGGAAGAGGGCAAAGGACCTAAACCTGAAGAGCAGGCTCCTAAAGAAGAAAGCAAGGAACAACCAGTTCCTGCAGATGATAAGAAAAAAACAGGAGGAGAGGAAAAGAAAGGTGACGAGCCCGCAAAAGAAGAGGCACCCTTAAGAACGATTGGAAAGCAAAAGAAGACTCAGAAACGTTCGAAGGAATTTGTCAGGGTCATAAATTCGATCAAATCTTCTCAAACAGGAGCTTATACTTTTCCAGAGGCTTATTTACATAAAGATGATGTAAATGCATTTATTCAAGGAAAACCGGCAACTCAAGATAAGAAGGAAGATAAAGGAGACGATAAAAAAGCTGACGAAGAATAAGTAGTATATCAACACAATTGATACTGAAAGCTTCCCATTTATCATGTGGAGCTTTTTTTGTTAATAGGTAATTGTACCAAAATTTCAATAAATGGGCATATTTGGCTTTTTCTCAAAAAAAGATAAGAAAGCTTTAGATAAAGGCCTTGAGAAAACAAAGGGCAGCTTTATCAATAAGATATCCAAGGCTGTTGTTGGAAAATCCAAAGTAGACACTCTTTTACTTGATGAGCTGGAAGAGGCCCTTATTTCTTCTGATGTAGGCATTGATACTACCGTGAAAATTATTGCCCGCCTGGAAGCAAGAGTGGCAAGAGACAAATATCTAGGAACCGAGGAGCTGAACAATATTCTAAAAGAGGAGATCATTGCTCTTTTAACTGAGAATAAGTCTCCTGACCTGAAAGAATTTGTTATCCCGAAAATGAACACTCCATATGTCATCCTTGTCATTGGCGTGAATGGGGTTGGCAAAACAACTACTATTGGTAAATTAGCTCATCAGTTTAAACAGCAGGGGAAAAACGTTCTCATTGGAGCCGCTGATACATTTAGGGCAGCAGCAATAGAACAGTTGGTGATCCTGGCAGAGCGAGTAGGGGTGCCCATCGTTCATAAAGAAATGAACTCAGATCCGGCATCAGTTGCATTTGACAGTGTGGAAGCAGCGAAATCCAGAGATGTTGATGTTGTAATTGTTGATACCGCCGGAAGACTGCATAATAAGGTGAACCTGATGGAGGAATTGAGTAAGATAAAAAGGGTCATGAGTAAGGTGATACCCGAAGCTCCTCATGAAATAATGCTAGTACTTGATGCTTCTATTGGCCAAAATGCGATCCAGCAAGCAAAAGAATTCACGAAATTCATCGATATCTCTTCAATTGCCCTTACAAAGTTGGATGGGACCGCCAAAGGAGGTGTTGTTCTTGGAATTGCGGATCAATTTCAAATTCCAATAAAATATATCGGTATTGGAGAAAAAATGGAACACCTACAGGTATTTAATAAGGCGGAATTCGTAGATTCCTTATTTAACAATTAAAATTTGAAGACCAAAACACTAGGAAAGGAGACCATCAACATTATAACCTTAGGTTGCCCGAAGAACTTAGTGGATTCAGAGCATATTGCCTCTCAGTTAAAGGCCAGCGAGATCAATGTGCTGCATGACCAAGATCCCAATGACAGCAAAGTCATTATCCTCAATACTTGTGGTTTTATTGATAAAGCCAAAGAAGAGTCCATTAATACGATACTTGAACTTGTGAATGCTAAAGAAGCAGGGAAGATCAGCAAACTCTACGTTGCAGGTTGCCTTATCGAGCGATATCAAACTGAGCTTCAAAACGAAATCGCCAATGTAGATGGATGGTTTGGCCTTCATGAGATCCCCAATCTCATAAAAAGAGTAGGGGCAGATTACAAAAATGACCTTATAGGAGACCGCCTGCTTAGCACACCAGCTCACTATGCGTATTTGAAGATATCAGAAGGTTGTGACCGAAATTGCAGCTTCTGCACGATCCCATCGATCAGAGGAAAACAGATTTCTCATCCAATAGAAAAACTGATCGATGAAGCTAAGCGACTTGCTAGTAATGGTGTTAAGGAATTAATTTTGGTAGCCCAGGAATTAACCTCCTATGGAATTGATATCTATGGAAAAAGGAAATTGCCTGAATTACTTGAACAACTATCGAAAAGTACTGGTATTGAATGGATACGTTTACATTATGCTTATCCGGCTGGATTCCCGTTGGAGATATTGGATATAATAAAAGAAAATAGTAACATCTGCAATTATCTGGATCTTCCATTGCAACATGTGAGCAATCCTATCCTTAAGAAAATGGGACGTCAGATCACAAAAGAGAGAATAGAGCAATTGATCGTAAATATCAGGCAAAAGATCCCTGAAATTTCTTTGAGAACAACAATGCTTGTGGGGTTCCCCGGGGAAACTGAAGACAACATCAAAGAATTGATTGATTTTATTGGTGATAACCGATTTGAACGGCTTGGAGTATTTGAATATTCTCATGAAGATGGGACCAAAGCATTTGGGTTGAAGGACGATGTCCCCCCTGAAATTAAAAAGCTTCGAGCAGAGAAGATCATGGAACTTCAACAAGAGGTCTCATTGGAGGTCAATAAAGCTAAAATTACCAAATCCCTCAGGGTACTTTTTGACAGAGAAGAAGGGGATCACCTTATCGGCAGGACAGAGTTTGATTCACCTGAAATTGATAATGAAGTTATTGTAGAAAAAAATGGCATCGCAAAAGTTGGGGAGTTTGGTCAGGTAGCAATAACTGAAGCGACAGAATTTGACCTTTATGGAACCCTTATATAAAGACGACACACCAATTACAAAACTGCCTTATTCTGAAACTGGATACTTTTCTCCACTTATCGTTGACTATCTTGATGGGAAGGAAGAACTTTCAGAATTTTATAACTGCCCACCTCAGCTTTCGCACTTTAAGAAAATAATAGCAGACAAAGCAAATAGTGCTATTCAAAGAGAAGTGCTTGTAAAATCGCTTAAAACACAATATAAGAGTGTCGAAAGCAGTGAAGAGGTACATAAAAATATAGACCTGTTAGCTAAAAAAACAACGTTTACGATCACAACTGCCCATCAACCATGTTTATTTACCGGCCCTTTGTATGTTATCTATAAGATCCTTAGCACTATCAACCTGACAAAACAACTGAAAAGCAGCTACCCGGAATATGATTTTATTCCTATCTATTGGATGGGTAGCGAAGATCATGATTTTGAGGAGATCAATCACATACATGCATTTGAAAAAAAGATCGTATGGAAAAATACCGAACATGGGGCTGTGGGAAGAATGAGCACCAAGGCCATCCATAAAGCCATCCAATCTATAGAAGAGTGTGGGCTCGGCTCCCCACATCAAGAGATGGTCATTGAATTACTTAGAAATGTATATTCCGGCAAGACCAACTTCGCAATGGCCACCTTCCGATTAATGAATGGCATCTTTCAGGATCAGGGGCTGGTTGTAATAGAGCCAGATAATGGAGTATTGAAAGATCTTTTCAAAAATGTCGTAAAAGAAGAGCTGAGCAAGCAACATAGCTATCATATTGTAAATCAAACAATCATCGAGCTCTCTAAGAACTATAAAATACAGGCGAAGCCAAGGGAGATAAATCTATTTTATTTGAAGGATGGGTTGCGAGAACGAATTATCAAGACACCCTCCGGTAGTTTTGAGGTCAACAACACCGATATTACTCTCACGAAGGATGAGATCTTGGTTGAGGTTGAAAACCATCCCGAGCGTTTCAGTCCAAATGTCACCTTACGTGGTCTTTACCAGGAGATGATCTTACCCAACCTGGCATATATTGGTGGGGGAGGCGAATTGGCTTATTGGATGGAGCACAAGAAACTATTCGAACATTATGGTGTAAATTTTCCGATGCTTATTTTAAGGAATTCCCTACTATTGATCCAAGAGGCCACACAAAAGCAATTAGAAGAACTTAGTCTTTCACCTGAGTCTCTTTTCGAAAATGAAGAGATCCTGATCAAGGAATTTATAAAAAAAAGAAGCACACTTCAATTAGACCTTTCTCCTGAGAAGCAACGCATCAATGATATCTTTTCAGATATTATTCCTCAGATCAAGTCATCAGACCCATCCTTAGAAAATACTGCTCGTGCAGAACAGAAGAAATTGTTGAAGACCTTAAAGAAATTGGAGGGGAAGTTGATGAAGGCAGAAAAGAAGAACTATGAGTTTGAAATGATCAAGATCAAGGGGATCAAAAGTGCATTATTTCCAAAGAGGGTATTGCAAGAGAGGGTAGAGAACATCATTCCATATTTGTTATTATTCGGCAACCAATTTCTCAGGAAATTAATCCCTTTAACAGATCCTCTCTCCGGAGAGTTCCTAATCGTACTCCTTACATCACTCAATAAAACTGAATAACCTTTTCCATCTGATCTTATTAAAGGCTTTACCTGCACTATCCCACGAGAACCATATTAACACAGGTTTACCAACGATATGATCTTCAGGTACAAATCCCCAATATCTGGAATCCAGGGAATTATGGCGGTAATCACCCATCATGAAGTAATAATCCATTGTAAAAGTATAGCTATCCGTTTCTATTCCATTGATGATGATCTTGTTGTCAGTGATGTTTAAGTCATTATGCTCATAAAAACCTATGATCCTTTTATAAAGATTGATATTCTCCATGGATAGTTTTACGGTAGTTCCTTTACCTGGAATCTCAATGGGGCCGAAATTATCGATATTAAAGCTAAAATTGTTGACATCATGCGGAAACAATTTCACATCCCCAACATCTTTTATCCTGCAAAAAGGGATTATCTCTTTGACATATTCCTGATCCTGTAATTGTCCCACCATATATTTTGTCATTGGCAAATGAAAATCCCTTCCTTTTCGGCTTACAACATACTCATCATTTATGTCATGATCTTTCCTGAATTGCCTGAACTGTGGAGCCCCATTTGTTTTAACAACATAATTGAGCTGCATATGCTCAGGATTATTGGATATTTCATGATTAATATAGAGTTGGCACTCCTTTAGCTCTAAAATATCCCCGGGTATAGCAACACATCTTTTGATATAATTCTCTCTCTTATCAACCGGCCTTGACAGTGGTGGGTCTCCATCCATGGGGTAATTGAACACCACAATATCATTTCTCTCAATATCTACAAAACCCGGCAATCTTATGTAAGGTATCTTAAGCCATTCCACATAGGATTTTCCACCAAATAGGGGCATTGTATGATGGGCAAAAGGAAAAGCGATGGGGGTGTTGGGTATACGTGGCCCATAATGGTATTTACTTACAAATAAAAAATCCCCTACCAAAAGAGATTTCTCCATTGAAGGAGTAGGGATCGTATAGGCTTCAATTACAAACGCCCTAATTAATGTAGCGGCGATCACCGCGAAAATTAACGCATCAACCCACTCTCTCGCAGCTGATTTCCTCTTTTTTACTTTACCGGGTATAGTTGCATAATAGGAGATAATGATGATCTCAAAAACGCAAAAGAGGATCGCTGCTGTTGATAATCCTGCAGGTAAAATAATAAGAATTGAAAGCAATAAACATACTAATGAGAGTATGTAGAATGTATTTCTCTGCTTCTTCGTCAATTTGTGAACAAATGTCTTCATCAGTCTTTATTTAATATTCAGCACGTCATTCATGCCATAAAATCCTTTTTTTCCAATGATCCAATCAGCTGCCAGCAAAGCGCCTTTGGCAAATCCCTTTCTTGAATTGGCAGTGTGTCGTAAAACAATATTGTCAACGTCAGAGCCATAAGTTATATTATGGATGCCCGGTACATCTTCTTCTCTTTTTGATAAAATAACAAGATCCTTTGAAGAACTGGATTGCTCGCCGACCCATTTCTCCTTTCTGTCAATCTCCTTGATCAGCATTTCTGCAAGAGTAACCGCTGTTCCGCTAGGTTGGTCTATCTTCTCTTTGTGATGGATCTCCTTCATCGATACGTCGTAATGGGCATGATCATTCATCAATTGAGCCAGCTTTCTATTGATCTCAAAGAATATATTGACACCAATGCTAAAGTTACTGGCATATACCATTCCTTGCCCCTTAGCTTCACAAAGATTCTTAATCATCTCCAATTGATCCATCCAGCCTGTAGTACCTGATACCACCGGAACATTCGCATCAAAACATTTCGATAGGTTGTCAAATGCAGCATTGGGCGTACTAAATTCAATTGCAACATCTGCATGGCATAATTTATCTGCAGTTAATTCCTGCTTATTATTGATATCGACCTTTTGAATGATCTCATATTTCTCCTGTCCACTAACGATATTCCTTTCAAGTGCAGCTTCTTCTATTGCCTTACCCATTTTACCATAACCTATGAGCGCTATTTTCATAATTTCAACGTCAATTTTATTCCCGCAGCATTTTGACTCATTATGTTTCGGGGAAATAAACAAGGTTGGGCATTCAAACTAAGATCATCGCTCAAATTAAAATTAAACAAATGAGCATCTACATTCGCATCAATGATATTGGCTATATATAATAATGTGGCCCCAACAATAGAAAAATCAAGATTTCGTCTGTAATAATCAATGATCTTTAGTAATTGCTCTTCAGAAAAGATCTCATACTCTTTATCAACTGTATTTGGATCATTATCTGTTCTGGCAATATAAGCATCACGAAAAGTATTGTAATTCCTGATATTATAATCAATGGAATATCCCAATGCTACAACACCAACATAGATAATGGGGATCTTCCAATATTTCTTATTGTAAGCTTGCCCCAGCCCTGGTAAGATCGCTGATCTTAAAACTGCTCCTCCCGGGGAATGTTTTTTCAATTTTACCGGCTTTTGTTCCTGACCCATTGCACTTATATTTATCAGCAGGGTAAACCATATGAATATCAAGGTGTACTTAAACATAACTGTATAAAAGACCAGAGATGAAGTAGTTAGTACTATTTTTCGATATTAAACGCAAATAAAGGTCATTTATTTTCCAATAAACTAAGCAATCGATTGAGGTCTTCATCTGATGAGAATGGTATGATTATTTCACCCTTTCCATCTGCTTGATGCTTCAGGTTGACCTTTGCCCCGAAACTCTTTCTAAGGCTTTCCCTGATCACAAGATACTCCCCAGGGAGCAATTCCTTTTTTGATGCTGCAGGAGGCAATTTGGTGACACCACCGCTATCAATCTTTTTGACCATCCTTTCCACCATGCGTACCGACAAACCCTTCGCTACAATAGCATGAAATAATGCAAGTTGAGTTTCCTCACTTTCAATATTTATCAAGCTCCTGGCATGGCCCATGTGTATCTTTTTGCCTTTAATACCCATTTGGATCTCTGGAGGTAATTTCAACAATCTCAAATAATTGGTAACTGTGGTTCGATCTTTACCAACCCTGTCAGCTAATTCCTCATGTTTCAATCCGCACTCATCCAATAAACGTTTATAATTAATAGATATCTCAATGGCATTGAGATCCTCTCGCTGGATATTTTCTACCAAGGCAATCTCAAGCATCTCCTGATTGTTAGCCTGCCTGATATACGCCTTTATTTCTGACATTCCAGCCATTTTTGTCGCACGCAATCGCCTTTCACCAACGATTAACTGGTATTTATTGTTGGGTAACTTTCTAAGTGTAATTGGTTGGATAAGGCCATGTATCTTGATAGAGTTCGCAAGATTTTCAAGGTTTTTACTATCAAATTCAAGCCTGGGTTGAAATGGGTTGACCTCTATCAATTCCAATGGAACATTAATTACCGTATTAGCCGTATTCGAATTCTCATATCCGGACTTTTGAGGATTAACATCTGACTCAATATCTTGCAATAAAGACCTAATCCCTTTACCTAGATCCTCTTTTTTTCTACTCATCTTCCAAATTCAGGATTTTATCCGATTCTTTTATAAGAGTGGCCTCATTTTTTTGAAGTACTTCTCTTGCCAAATTCATATAATTGATGGCTCCCTTACTTTTAGCATCATACATGATAGCCGCTTTACCAAAACCCGGAGCCTCACCCAATCTCGTATTTCTATATATTACAGTATCAAATACCATTTCTTGAAAATGTCTTTTTACCTCATTGACCACCTGGTTGGATAGCCGTAATCGACTATCATACATGGTAAGCAAGATCCCTTCGATCTCAAGCTCGGGGTTTAATCGAGTTTGAACAATTTTAATGGTGTTCAAAAGTTTTCCTAATCCTTCTAACGCAAAGTACTCGCATTGAACGGGTATGATTACTGAATCAGCAGCAGTTAATGCGTTCACAGTGATCAATCCCAGTGATGGCGAACAATCCACGATCAGGTAATCATATTCCTCTTTTACTTCTGTAAGGATCTTTTTCATTATTCGCTCCCTCTTAGGATGATTGATCAACTCGATCTCTGCACCAACCAGATCAAGGTGGGAGGGTAGCAATGATAAGAATGGGGTATTGGTGGTAAGCACATTATCCTGTGTATTAATTTCATGGATAAGGCACTCATAGATACTTGTTTTGATATTCTTAGGGTCAAATCCTATTCCTGAAGTGGCATTTGCCTGAGGGTCAGCATCGATTAACAATGTTTTGTACTCTAATAGCGCCAAACTTGCCGCTAAATTGATGGCAGTTGTGCTTTTGCCAACGCCTCCCTTTTGGTTTGCAACTGTAATAATTTTCCCCATTCTATACCTGATTAATTTACTTTAAACATATTCTATCAATTTACGATCGACCTGGTTTCTCCAATGTCCAGCAATAATAATTCTTTGCCTGCCTTATTGAATTTTCCAACTGCCTCCTCCTTATCAATTTCTATGAATCCAAAGGTGTCATAGTGCATGCCAACGATCTTATCACATTGCACAAACTCAGCAGCTGAGACCGCATCATCTATATCCATTGTAAAATTGTCTCCAATGGGCAGCAAAGCAAAGTCAAGCTTTGTCCTTTTAGGTATTAACTGCATATCAAGGGTAAGGCCTGTATCTCCGGCATAGTAAAAATTTCCTTCTCCGCTGGATACAACAAATCCACCAGGATTACCTCCATAGGTTCCATCGGGAAGAACACTTGAATGCAAAGCATTCACAAATTTTACTTTGCCAAAATCAAAATCCCAGGACCCGCCATGATTCATTGGATGCCCATTTTCAATACCCTGGCCGCCAAACCATGTAACGATCTCAAAATTTGAAATTATTTTTGCATCTGTACGTTTGGCAATATCAATTGCATCAGCCACATGATCTTCGTGTCCATGTGAGATCAAGATAAAATCTGCATTTATAGTATCTACATCTATATTGCTCGCTAACTCATTAGGCGTGATGAATGGATCGAATAACAAAGTACTATCCTTCACTTTTATGGCATAACACGCATGACCATAATTTGTAACTTCCATAAAGCACAATTTGATGAAAAATCTCAGTTTTTATTCCTCTTGTAAATTTACGATAAATAAGTAAAAGATTAAATGAAAATATCAACATAGCCAGTTATCGTGTTGTTAATAACTTTTGATTATTATTTTTAATAAATCCATATCTTTACTACAGTATAAAGCATTTTTCACAAATCACTTTTCTTCCGGCCTGCATATGTCAAAAGCTTTATTTCTTACTCTGTTTGCTATCCTTTTGGCGCTTACCAGTTGCCAAAATAATGACAACACAGATGACCTTAAGATCTTTAAATATAACGAGGCTAAATCGATTACCTCATTGGATCCCGCCTTTGCGAAATATAAGGCTAATATCTGGGTAGTGAACCAATTGTTTAATGGGCTGGTACAACTTGATAAGGATCTGAACGTTGTTCCCTGTATTGCAAAGTCATGGGAGATAAGTGAAGATGGGCTTACTTATACATTCCATTTGATCAATGATGTTTATTTCCATGAGCATGAACTTTTTAACGGCATAAGGAGGGTGGTCACTGCTGAAGATTTTGTGTACAGTTTCAATCGTATACTTGATCCTGAAGTGGCTTCGTCAGGGAGCTGGATATTTAATGGGAAGGTGGATACGATCTCTCCATTTACAGCACTAGATGAAAATACGTTACAAATTCGGTTATTAAAACCCTTTCGGCCATTTCTTGGCATACTATGTATGCAGTATTGCTCTGTTGTTCCTAAAGAAATTGCGGAGCACTACGTTAAAGACTTTCGGAACCATCCGATAGGTACAGGCCCTTTCATCTTAAAGGTCTGGAAGGAGGGAGAAGTGATATTCCTTGTTAAGAATAATCACTATTTTGAAAAAATAGGGGAGACAAGATTACCCTATTTGGATGGGGTAAAGATCACTTTCTTGCAGGAGAAGAACATGGAGTTCTTGAAATTAAAGCAAAATGACCTCGATATGGTTGCAGGGATCGATGGCAAAACGGTAAAAGATGATATCCTGACCAAAGATGGGAAGTTGTTAGACAAACTGCTCTCCAAATTCAAGCTCATTCGATCCCCATACCTGAATACAGAGTATTTTGGAATTCTTGCCAATCCGGAAAACCCTAAAATGAAAGGAAGCCCTTTACTAATAAAGGAAGTTCGTCAGGCGATGAACTATTGTATTGACAGACAGCAAATGATCTCATTTTTGAGGAACAATATCAGCATTCCAGCAAACTCCGGTTTTATTCCACCCGGGTTACCCTCATATGATCCTACAGAAGTCAATGGATATCAATTTGATCTTGAAAAAGCAAAAGATCTGTTAGTATCTGCCGGATTTCCGGGAGGGGAGGGCATCCCCGAATTCAACATACATACAACTAGCGCTAATATTGATATATGCACCTTTATCCAAAATCAGTTAAAAGAGATTGGTATCAAAACTGCAATCTCCCCAATTCAACCTGGCAACCTTCTTGAAATGACCACAAAATATGATGCCCCCTTTTTTAGAGGGAATTGGATTGCGGATTATCCTGACGGGGAGAGTTTTCTGGCAATGTTCTATAGTAAAAACCCTGCACCGCCTAATTACACAGGTTTTAACAATAGCGAATTTGATAGTCTGTATGTGAAGGCATTGGCACAAAATGATAACGCTAAGCGATATTTAATGTATCAGGAAATGGATAAGATATTAATAGAGGAAGCACCTGTTATTTTCTTGTATTATGATGAAGTGCTCCGCTTTGTGCGAAATAATGTGCATGGCCTGGAGAATAATGCGATTAACCTGCTGACGCTAAAAAAGGTAAGGTTATTCACTGAAAAGGAACAATGATATAAAGCAGCCGATCAAAATAAAGTGGGGTCATCATTACTTTCGTACCCTTCGTCAATATCAAGATCATAGCCCCCTGCAGCTCCCACAGCCAACTCATCGCAACGTTCGTTTTCAGGATGATCCGAATGGCCTTTTACCCAGATGAGCTGAATAGTATGCTTATCGTAAATTTTCAGAAACCGTCTCCACAGATCCGGGTTCTTCTTCTTTTTAAAACCCTTTTTTTCCCAGCCAAATACCCAGCCCTTCTCAACAGCATCTACCACATATTTTGAATCCGAATAGATCTTTACCTCAGTGTTTAAATTTTTCAATGACTCTATGGCTACGATGACAGCTAAAAGTTCCATTCGATTGTTGGTCGTTCTACGATATCCCTTTGATAATTCCTTGTAGTGGCCTTCACTTCTTAAGATAATCCCATAGCCACCCGGCCCGGGGTTACCCAAAGAAGAACCATCCGTATAGATCTTGATCATAAGGCAAAGGTAAATAATTTATGTAAGTAGGCGATGAACTCAACTAACACAATTATTGTTGAAAACTAGAGAGGAAAAACTTGACAAGTGAAATAAATTATTCTACTTTTGCTGTCAGATAATTGTAGAAAAACTTTTGAAAAAGTACTCCATTTTCCTTATTTGCACATTGATTATGCCTTTAATTGGCGTATGCCAGTATAGTGCAAGCCACTCACAAGATGAGGTTGATGTCAGTGAAGTAGTGATGTACCAAATTCCTGCCTGGGCTCCCCAACATGTTACCCAGGTAAACGTTAGGTACTATTATTTTCCTGATTATGAAGCCTATTACGACCTAGCTTTAAAACTCTTTATTTTCAAAGGGGCAGAATGGACCTTTACCCCATCGCTACCTTTAGCCATTTTTGGAAATATTGACCTATACAATGCTAGTGTAGTTCCTTTGTACTTCCATGGAAACCTGCCCATGGAATATTTCATCCAACATAAAAGCAGGTACCCAAAGGGGTATCGCCAATTAGAAATACATCATAAGTATGATGCTATTATTGATAAAGGAGAGTAGTTGATCCTTTTTGTTCAGGAATATCTATTTTTTCTCGATTCCAGGGGTTGGAGCCATCCTGATGAAGGTCTCATTTCATTAAAAATTGGAACTAAACTATAATAATTGCTAACAAATAAGACATCAAAATTATTTATTATTCTTGGTGCTTTTTTTATCACCAATGCTATAATTGCAGAATTTATTGGGATAAAGATATTTTCCCTGGAGCGTTCTTTTGGCATAACTCCAGTTGGATTCAACTTTTTTGGTGAAGAGGATCTCTCATTTAACCTTTCAGTAGGTGTGCTGCTGTGGCCGATCGTATTTGTCATGACTGATGTGATCAATGAATATTATGGCAAAAAAGGCGTTCAAATGCTCTCCTTCATGGCCGTCGGCTTAATTAGCTATGCTTTTCTCGTTGTTTTGGCAGCCATCTATCTGATACCTGCTGATTTCTGGCCGGGGAGCTACTCCGCGAAAGGTGTACCCGACATGCAGGCAGCTTTTAAGGCTATTTTCGGACAAGGACTTTGGATTATCGTTGGGTCGCTAGTTGCATTTATGATCGGACAGTTGGTAGATGTATATGTTTTTCTGGCAGTTAAAAAGTACACCGGCGAAAAAATGGTTTGGCTTAGGGCAACGGGATCAACATTCATATCTCAACTTCTTGATAGCTTTGTTGTGTTATTTATTGCTTTTTATATTGGAGCCGGCTGGAAACTGGAATTAGTACTTGCCATCGGCATCGTAAATTATCTCTATAAGTTCCTTTTGGCTATTGTCCTGACCCCATTGATATACCTTGCGCACTTTATTATCGATAGATATCTAGGCAAGGAGACCGCTGAAAAGCTGAAACAACAAGCCCTGGCCAATCGTTGATAAAATACTTTTTGATAAATTTTGTATTTGTTAAAAAGTCGCTACTTTTGTGCAAGCACAGGCGGCTAGATCTCACTTTGAGAAATGCCTTAATTGGGAATCAGGTGCTCCTGAATAAAAGGAAATTCCTGAGCAGTCCCCGCTGCTGTAAGTTCTAATACTTTTTGGCAAATGCATCAATAACAACTGCAAACCACTGTTAGAAGATCCAGATTATGGATCAAATAACGGGAAGGTGTCAAAAAGGGAACAAGCCAGAAGACCTGCCTTAGCTATCTATTCTGATAAATTATCAGGATAAATCTGAGTTTTCGGGAGAAAAGCCAGGGGTTATAGATTATCAATCCGCTCCTTCTTCCTTTAGCTCATAGTTGAATCATTATTTATAACCGTTCTTTGATTTACCAAAGGACAAAAAAAAGTAACTATGAGAACATTATTTTACACAGCAATTATTGGTTTTCTGTTGGCCGGAACCGTTTTTATTGCTCAAGGCCAGCAAAATTATCTTTACCAGGTGATCGTTTTAAATGAAGGGCATTACAAGTACCCTCCAGTTGACTCCCAGGTCACACCTGTAACAATTGGCTCCTATAACCCGATTTCTGGTGCCTACACAACTAAAGATGAGATCACAGGGGCTAGGTATGCTTCTGACGTTATCATTGATGGTGAATTTATCTATGTGGCGGCAGATAGCTTTTTGATCAAGTACAACAAAACCTCTTTTTCAAGAGAGGCAGTACAAATTGTAAAAGGGATAAGAAAATTGGCCATTTGGAATGATCATATCCTTGTCAGTAGGGGGGAATTGTATAAATCCTTTGCATCCTATTTCCAGGTATATGACAAAAATGACCTTTCATTTCAGTACCAGCTAGATACAGTGACCTCAGGTATTAAACATTCATCCGAAGGAATCGTCATTAAAGACAATACGGCCTATCTCGCCGTAAATAATGGTTTTAATTGGCCTAATTATGTAGGATATATTGGAATTATTGATCTTAACCTGCAAGCGTTTCAGAGCAATATTGATCTGGGAGTAGGGAAGAATCCGGACAATTTGATGATAGAAGGGGATTACATTTATACCCTAAATAATCACGATTTTACTACGGCTTCTGTAAGTTCCTATAATATAGGAACTGCACAAACGCAAAACTTCCCATTATACACCCCATCTGGATGCAATTCATCAGTATTGTATGCGGAAGATATCTATTTCCAGGCAGCTTTTGCAGATACTATATATACTCCTGAAACAAGCATAAGCATCTTCAATACCACATCTAAAACCGTTGATGGCACACTGCCTCTGAATAAGGCCTTTTATGGTCTGGCAGTAGATCCGATCAACTCCATACTTTATGGATCTGTGACGAATTACGTGGATAATGGCAAAGTATATAGATACGATCTTACTGGGTCTCTATTAGATTCATTTAGTGTAAGCGCTTCCCCAGGAAACTTTGCTTTTGATGTACGGAAAACTACAGCAGTATCAGAAACCATGGATGATCTATCAATAAGTATTTACCCAAATCCAATTGATAAAGAAATGCATATCCGCTTTGATAGAGTAGGGGATAATATGGTAACAGTTCGAATGGATAATATAGTTGGACAAACCGTAGTAGGACCATCCATTATTGAAGCAGGATCAACAGTGATCTCCATAACGGAGTTACCCCAAGGGATCTATCTATTGATAGTGAAATCGGGGCAAACTCAAACTATCAGGAGAGTTGTGAAGAACTGACAATAATCTGAGAAGATCAAATAAGGGGGTAAATATGACTATTTAGCCCCTTTTTTTATGCATCTACTTTAGCTAAACCTGGATATTTTGCTTTGAGCAGTTCAAAACTTCCAAATAGCACACCTACAAATACTAGATTGCTAATGATAGAAGTTCTGAAAAAAGGAATTGCCATTTCATAGCATAGGATCAAACTCTCAAAACTCAATGGATATCCATATCCTCCATTCATCCATACCGCGAGGTTTGTAATTATGTAGAAGAATAAGGCTGATACCAGGGTAATGCCAATGATCGGGAATAATTTAACACGATTCCTTATTAAGAACCCGAGGAATACAATTACAGCAAAACACCCGTAAATGACCAGCATCAATGGGTAAAAGCCTTTAAAATCTTGAATTCCAAGAGAGTATGTTATCTGTAAGATAATATCGCTCAATAGCATTGCACAAATAGGTACAATGAATGCTAACCTCTTATTAGTTAAGTATACGCTACCAAAAATCGCAATAGCGACAATAGGGGCTGCAATTGCCATGCTCGTTAATAAAACACGAAATATGGCCGCAAAAAAGATTAAGGTAGTAATTAGCCAAAATCTCGAAGAATGAAGTGATTTAATCATAATTAACACGTTTTTTGTTACCGCGCAAATATAAAAACAATTTCCGACCTCGCAAACGAAAAGTTATACATAGCACTTTTTCCTCATAGATACTCAATGCCAAATATAATTTGGTATACCAAATAATAATTTTATAAACCGCTATAAATCAGGTATTTATAATTATAATTTCAAGTTTTACTTTAATACTGTTTTTGCTCTTTTTCGAGGGAATTATTGCACTTTTTCCTAGCAATAAAAAGAAATGGCCAGGAAAACGATTTCGGTTTTTAGGAATTTTCGAGCAGAGGGCGGAGAATCAGCTATTTCCTATGATTGGATTAACCGAAATCGAAAAAGAAGCTCAAACTTACCTTTAGCGCTAAGAAGGGTTCTTTACTTCATTTATCGAAAATCGAGAAGTGTCAATTGAGAAAGATAATCTAATTTAGGTTGTAATTATTTATGGGAATGCGCCCTTTTGTAAATAAGCATATGCCAAAATAGCAATCACAATCATAATGAGTACAATCCAAACGCACCCCTTGTATGATGGTTCTTTATGTCCTATTGGTTTCCTTATAAGCATCAGGAAGATATTCATTCCTTACTAATTCTATAAGATTTCTTCTTACCCATAAGCCAATAATCTACACCACCATGATGAGAACAAGCCCCACGCCCAGTTGCAGAACTTGTCGTTCCATCCTTACATTTTGCACCCACCCTATATTCATACGATTCATCAAAACACTTTCCTTTCTTGACATATTTGCTAAACACATATCCTTCAAGTCCATTTATTCTTACTTTAAACCAGCCTTTAATTTCAGAGGATTCAATAAACTCAACATTATCACCATATGGCAAGCATTAGTGAAGCGGTGCTTGTGCCTTTAACAAAACCATAAACTTTTTTTTGGGACAAGACCGGCATTATTGTAAGTGATAACACCAACAAGGTAAATGGCAAGAAGGTGATGGTTGAGAAGGCGATAGTGGAGTGATGAAGGGGCATATAAGTAATCGGACCTGACTCTTCCTTGTAAAAAAGCCTCACCTCTTAACTCCCCCTTATAAAGGGGGAATATATCTTTTAGGGATTGGAGTATGTTTTATTGTTTGAGTTGTAAATAATAATTACAATCTAAGCTGAATTATTTTAACTCCCTTGCTGAATCCCCCTAACCCCCTTTTCAAGGGGGAATACATTACTGAGGAAAAATAGTGTACCTTGGATCAAGTAATTTCTCTGTCTAAAACCACCAAATGCAAAGAGTCCATCACCTCTTAACTCCCCATAATAAAAAAGCCTTACCTCTTAACTCCCTCTTATAAAAAAGCCTCACCTCTTAACTCCCTCTTATAAAAAAGCCTCACCTCTTAACTCCCCCTTATAAAGGGGGCCGGGGGGATT
>CAZNGA010000033.1:0-31820 GCA_964572485.1 uncultured Chitinophagales bacterium | reverse complement strand
AAGTTAACTAATCAACTTCGATGGTAAAAAGGGGTTGGTCATATTCCACTGGGGCTGCATTCTCCACCAGTACCTTGATGATTTTACCTGATATCTCTGATTCAATCTCATTGAAAAGTTTCATGGCCTCAATAGTACAAACTACATCGCCGGCAGCAATCATATCCCCAACTTTTATATATGGATCCTTCTCTGGAGCCGGACTCCTATAAAAAGTACCGATCATTGGAGATTTTATTGTCTGAAATCCTTCTTTTTCACCTTCTTCTGAGCTGGTTTCAGGAATTGCTTCAGAAGCACTTTCCTTCTTTTCAGTAGGTGGCTGCTGAGATTCCATTTGAGGTTTTATAGTAGGAATATCCGTTGGGCTTACCAACGGTAACTTGTAAGGTATTGCATCTGATCTGGATTTGGAATCTATAAAATCTTTCGATTTCAAAACTAGCTTAAAATCCTTTTCCTCGATCCGGATTTCTCCAACATTCGTTTTATTGACCAATTTGATCAGTTCCTGAATTTGCTTAAAATCCATATTAAAAGTTATTTTACTCGTTCAACATAAGAATTTGTACGGGTATCAACCTTGATCTTATCACCGGCATTTACAAACAATGGAACATTTATGCTCATTCCTGTCTCAACGGTTGCTGGTTTTAAAGAACTTGCAGCGGTATCCCCTTTTACACCCGGGACGGTTTCTTTTATTTCCAATTCCACAAATGATGGCAGTTCACAACTAAAAGTCTTTCCAGTCTCTTCATGGGACATGATCTCTACCTCCTGCCCTTCTTTCATTAAACCTGAATTAGAAACCATTTCCTCTTGCAAGGTTACCTGCTCAAAGGTCTCATTATCCATAAAACAGTATCCGTTATCATCTTTATATAAAAATTGATAAGATTTTCTATCGATCCTGGCAGTGACGATCTTAACACCCGCATTAAAAGTATTGTCAATTACTCTTCCAGTGTTTAGGCTCTTAAGCTTCGTTCTTACAAATGCACCACCTTTACCAGGTTTAACATGTTGAAACTCAACGATCTGATAAATATCATTATTATGCTCTATGCACAAACCATTTCTAAAATCTGAAGTGTTCGCCATATTTATTCTATTCAGGGGTTCCGTTTAAATCGTATGCCCATTTCAAATAAATAGCTCCCCAGGTAAAACCACCTCCAAAGGCAGCCAAAATAATGTTATCTCCCTTATTGAACTTTCCTTCCCACTCCCACAAACATAAAGGAATAGTTGCATTGGTTGTGTTTCCGTATTTATCGATATTGATGGTGACCTTTTCGCGGGGAAGATCCATCCTGTTGGCCGTTGCATCAATGATCCTCTTATTTGCCTGATGGGGCACTAACCAGGAAATATCTTTCCCTGTAAGGTTATTCTTTACCATAATTTCTTCAGCAACATCGGCCATGCCTTTTACCGCAAATTTAAATACTGCCTGCCCTTCCTGGAATATGAAATGCTCTTTTCTATCCACTGTTTGATGTGAAGCAGGATGTACAGACCCACCTGCTTTTTGGTGTAAGTAAGATCTTCCTGAGCCGTCGCTTTTCATAATACCATCAATAATACCATTGCCACTGTCATCAGGTTCTAAAAGCACTGCCCCTGAAGCATCCCCAAATAATATACAGGTGCCACGTTCAGTATAATCCACTATTGACGACATTTTATCAGCTCCAACTACAACCACTTTCTTGTATTTTCCTGCTTCAATAAATTTACAAGCTGTATCCAGTGAAAATAAAAAACCGGAACATGCAGCTCCAATATCAAAGCTTTGGGTATTATTTGCGCCTACTTTATCACAAATAATATTGGCAGTTGCAGGGAATAACATATCAGGAGTAGCTGTAGCACAGATAAGTAGTTCAATTTCCCCTGGTGCAATCCCCCTTTTTTCCAGCAAACCTTTAACAGCTTCGCTACCCATATCTGATGAACCCAAACCCTTACCCTTTAATATTCTTCTTTCTTTTATTCCGGTACGTGTTTGTATCCAATCGTCAGAGGTGTCAACCATTTTCTCAATCTCTTGGTTTGATAGTATATCATCCGGAGTCCATCCATTAACACAAGTAATTGCAGCCCTAATTTTTTTCATTGCTCAATTTTAGCTAAAAATATCCTTAAAAATAGTTACCAAATTTGATTCTACAAAGTCCTTTGCCAAGTGTATCATATTCTTAAAAGCAAGTTCGTTAGATATCCCGTGCCCGATTACGATTGGCGCATTCGTACCTAATATAGGGGTTCCCCCAACATTCTCATAATTGAACCTGCTAAAATACTCATCTTCTATAGCTCTCTTTCGAACCATTGCATAAATTGATTCGGACAATTTCAGTACTACATTTCCCACAAAACCATCACAAATGATCACATCAGCCTTCTCATTGAAAAGATCTCTACCCTCAATATTGCCCACAAAATTGAATTTGCCACTCTCTTTCATCAGTCTATATGAAGCATGGGTAAGTAAATTTCCCTTACCTTCTTCCTCCCCAATACTTAATAAAGCCACTTTAGGATTCTTCTTCTTTAAAACATGCTCTACATATAATGAGCCTAAAATTCCAAATTGATGCAGAATATCGGGTTTACAATCTGAATTGGCTCCAACATCTAAGATGATCCCATATCCACCAGCCTCTTTTGGAATGATAGATGAGATGGGTGGCCTGATCACACCCTTTATACTTCCTACACTATAAATTGCCCCCACCAACATTGCACCGGTATTTCCGGCACTGGCAAAAGCATCTATCTTCTTTTCTTTAAGAAGTTCATATCCTTTAACTATACTGGAATCTCTCTTTTTTGAAATTGAATTAGTAGGGTTCTCCTCAGTTTTGATAACCTCAGAGGTATGAACGATCTCAAATCCATCCTCCTTGACCCCATTTTCTACTAATAGAGGCAGCACCACTTCACGGTTTCCAATCAACACAATTGTTATATCTGAAGAGGCCTCATTAGATGCAGCAATTACTCCTTTGATCGCTTCCTCAGGAGCATTATCCCCACCCATAACATCAATACCAATTCTCATAATTATAATTACTGCTGGTTAATATTAGGAATAATTTTATTCACCACCTATCTTTTCGATAGCCAATTTTCCACGATAGTGACCACACTCTGGGCATACTCTATGATATATTGTTGATGCACCGCAGTTGGAGCAAGATACAACTTTTGGGGAAGTCGCTTTATCATGAGTTCTCCTTTTATCTCGTCTTGCTTTTGATGTTTTTCTCTTTGGATGTGCCATATTCGATTATTTGTTTGTGTATACAACGCCCTACCCTACAAGTCCATTTCACCTGCTCTGGGATAAGCATCTCTTATGTTGTTTTTACTTCTTTTAAATTATCCCACCTTGGGTCAGTTTCATTTTCTATATTTGCCGGCTTATGCCCATCAAGTATTTCAAGTGCTTTCCTATCGCAACTGCTTATACCTTCCTTACTCTCCGGATGAACCCTTCTCATCGGCAAACTGAGCATACAAAATTCATAGATAAACTGGGATACGTCTATTGACGTTTCATTTGTCGGTAAAAAGATCACCTCCTCACTACCTTGATGAGACTGATTTGCACGATCCTCAAGTTTTACAATAACATTGTAATTGCCGGAGATATTCAGATCAAAATTCTCAAAACATCTGTCGCAGGCTGTGTTAATAATACCAGACACTGTGAAGTGCATTGACAATAAATTACTTTTCTTTTCAAATGCCAGGGTAATGCTATAATTGCATTTTTCAACAGGTGTATCCGAATACTCACTTAAGAATTTCTCGTCAATATTATAATTGAAGGTATGACTCCCATCCTTAAGGCCAACAAATTGAATTATATGTGTTCTTTGCAGTTCCACGGTTAGCTAATTTCAAAAGAAGTACAAAGGTACAAAATACTGATATAAACCAAAAAACTTTTCTACTCTTTGATTACTGCTCTATAACTGCTGGATTATTGTTTGTCATTTCCAGAAAACCATTCCTGTTACGAATAATGTCAATGGCGCTAAAAATAGCTTCCCTGAAGGATGATTCATTGGCTTTATTTTTGCCGGCAATACCATATCCTGTACCATGGTCAGGTGATGTTCTTACGACCTTTAAACCTGCAGTGAAATTTACCCCATTACCAAAACATAAGGTTTTAAAAGGGATGATTCCCTGATCATGATACATGGCTAAGATCCCATCGAAGTTCTCATAATTTCCCGATCCAAAAAAAGTATCTGCCGAAAACGGATTAAAAACAAGAATATCTTCCCCTTTCGCAAATTCTATAGCAGGGATGAGTGCTTCTTCCTCTTCAGCACCAAACATCCCCTCTTCCCCTAAATGTGGATTTAATCCCAGTACTGCGATCTTAGGTTTACTAATTCCAAAATCTTTGCGCAATGAATAATACATTACCTCCAATTTGCTTAGCACAACTTCTTTAGTGATGGTTGACGCTACCTCCTTTAAAGCAATATGTCCGGTCACTACCCCCACCTTAAGATTTTCTGATACAAAGAACATTAAACAATCAGTACCGCTGAACTTCTCCATCAGATATTCCGTATGCCCCGGAAAATTAAAATTATTCCCTTGCATTGCCTTCTTATTGATAGGTGCTGTTACCATACCATCAATTTTATCATTATAAAGATCCTCGGCTGCAAATTCCAGTGCTTTGTATGCACATTCACCGGCAGCTTCAGATGGTTTGCCAATAGTTATTGGGACCTCATCCTCCCAACAATTAAAGACGTTTACAGCTTTATTGCCGATACTATCCAGTCCTCTGATTATCTTAAAAGAAAAATCCTCGAGATCAAGTGCTCGACGGTGATAGGATATAGCTTTTGATGAACCATATATGATCGGTGTGCATACATCAAGCATTCGCTCATCCATCAAGGTCTTAATGATAACTTCTATCCCAATACCATTTATATCCCCTATAGTAATGCCGATCTTTGGCTTTTGACTTTGTTCATTTTTCATTTTCCCGCTCTTCTTAATAAATACTGAAATAATAATCTCACACCTACTCCTGTTGCAAACTTACCTCTATAAGAATCCTCATTCTGCAAGAATGCCATTCCTGCAATATCAAAATGCAACCAGGGATAATCAGTAAAGTGTTTTAGGAATATCCCTGCAGTAATAGCACCTGCAGAATCACCCCCAATATTCCTAATGTCTGCAATATCCGATTTAAGCATCTCCCTATACTCTTTCCAAAGAGGAAATTCTACTAACCTCTCATGAACCATATCTCCGGATATCTTCATCTCCTGCTTGGTTTTGTCATTAGCTGTACCCATATATACAACTCCCAGAGGTCCAATTGCCCTTGCAGCAGCACCTGTTAATGTAGCAAGATCTATAACTAATTCTGGATTATACTTCTTTGCATAACTTAAAGCATCTGCTAATATGATCCTTCCTTCAGCATCTGTATTCATCACTTCAACAGTGGATCCATCATGCATTGAAATAATATCACCCGGTGCATAAGCATTTTGGCCAGGCCAATTATCCGTTGCAGGAATGAGGCCAATAATATGAAGTGGTAATTTTGATTTAGCTGCAGCATTCATGCTGCCGATAACAGCTGCTGCTCCAGCCATATCGCTCTTCATAATATCCATAGAATTCGGAGTTGGCTTCAAACTTAATCCACCGGTATCATATACAATACCTTTACCGATAAGTACGATAGGCGATTTATTTTTTGCATTTCGAGGCTTCCATTCAGCTACTATGAACTTTGGTGGGTTGACACTCCCCTGATTCACCGCTAAAAGACCTCCCATCTTTAATGCTCTTATCTTGGCATGGTTGAACACTTCAACTTTAATGTTGCTTCGCTTGCCTACCGCTTGAAATTCTTTAGCCAATTGAGCTGCTGACAAATATGATACTGGCTCATTAACCAGATCTTTGCTCAGGTTCACTGAATCGATCAGTACCTGCAATCTTGATACATTAGTTCTTGCCCCTGAGTCCTTAAAAATACACACCTTCTTTAATGAGTTCTCTTCTTTTTCTTTACCCTTTTTGCTCTTGTATTTCAAAAACTGATAATTACCTAATCCTATTCCTTCAGCACATAATAATGCAGCGTTTTCATATGAGGTTTTATTGAATATAATGAGGCTATCGATCTTGAATTTATTGACCAATGAAAGAAGTTTAACACCCGAGTCTCTAATTGTATTTGAATGATCATAAGTAGCTTCCGGACCTTTACTTTTACTATGTCTGGGGAGTACAATAATGAAAAGTCGCTGATTGAATTTGTTAATGACGATCCTGGGATTTCCTTTATCCATCTCACTTTTTGCAAATTTTACCTCATTGCTTTGTAAAGGCAATTTTGATAAGATGACCTTATTGTCGATCAGAAAAACCAGATCATCATTTTTTGTATGAGAGGTGACCAATTTAAACGAAATCTTCATTATTAAATGTAACTTTGGTGAAGCGTAAAGTTAATTATATTATCGTAAAGTCAGGAAAAGCATCTATTTAATTACAGTATCATTTTAATTTAAGGTACTCAAGTACTTTTAAAGAAAATCAGACCAATTGGCAGAGAAGAATTATAGTAAAAAGCATAAACTCAAAAAGTCACTTGGGCAGCATTTTTTGATGGATAAAGAGATTGCCGGTAACATAGCAAGAAGTTTATCTGCTCATGATCAATACAAATATGTACTTGAAGTTGGCCCCGGGCAGGGTTGTTTAACAGAGGAACTTCTCAAAAATAAAGCTTTCACTACCTATGTGATAGAAATTGATAAAAAGCTTACCAAATATTTAAGAAAAGAATTTCCCGAAATACGAGACAAGGTCATTGAAGGTGATTTTCTCGACTTTGATCTTGGCACCTATTTCACCAAACCATTCGCTTTAATTGGTAACTTTCCTTATAACATTTCCTCTCAGATATTATTTAAAGCACTGGAAAACAGGAATATGGTTAAAGAAATGGTAGGAATGTTTCAAATGGAAGTAGCAAAGAGGATCACCGGCTCTGCAGGTAGTAAAAACTATGGTATCCTTAGTGTATTTATTCAATCTTTCTATCATACTGAATATCTCTTTGAAGTGGAGGCAGAAAGCTTTTCCCCAAAACCGAAAATAAGATCGGCAGTCGTTAGGTTTATCAGAAATGATACTGAACAACTGGATTGCAACGAGAAGTTATTCTTTAAAATAGTAAAAGCCTCCTTTAGCAAACGGAGAAAAATGTTGCGCAATGCGCTGAAAGATATTCTTATCGAAAATACAGATCTCACCAGCCCAACATTTAATCAAAGGGCTGAGCAACTAGATGTGGAAGCCTTTGTCGCATTGACAAATTTATTAGAAGACAAGATATTGTATCCATGAACCCAGAGAAAGTGCTTATTACCGATCACTTACACGAATTCCTTATGGAAGGATTCTCAAAATTGGGTTTTGAGTGCCATTACCGGCCGGGGATAAGCTATGAGGATGTCATCAAGGTCATCAATGACTATGAAGGATTGGTTGTAAGCAGTAATATAAAGGCCGACAAAACCTTGATCAATAAGGCCTCAAAATTAAAATTCATTGCCCGGGCTGGTTCGGGGATGGAAAATATAGATGTGAAGTGTGCTTCTGAAAACAATATTATATGTATCAATTCACCGGAAGGAAACAGAGATGCGGTTGGTGAACATGTAATTGGATTGCTGCTATCATTATTAAATAATATCAATCGCTCTGATAACCAGATCAGAAAAATGATCTGGCAGCGAGAGCCAAATAGAGGCATTGAACTTCAAGGAAAAGTGATCGGCATAATAGGATTTGGCAATACCGGCCAGGCATTTGCTGAAAAGATGAAAGGATTTGATGTTTCCGTTTTGGCATATGACAAATACAAAAAGAACTATTGCCCTGACAACGACTATATTAAAGAAAGTACTCTTGAAGATCTTTATCACCAATCAGACATAGTAAGTATACATGTCCCTTTAACAGAAGAGACATATCTTATGGTGAACCGTGATTTTATTAATTGCTTCAAAAAAAAGATTTACTTTATCAATACATCCAGGGGGAAAGTGCTTAAAACCAATGACCTGATTCAGTGCATTGAAGAAGGAAAAATTATTGGGGCAGCTTTAGATGTCTATGAAAATGAGAACCTGGACAAACTAAAAGATGAAGATAAGAAATGGTTCAATTTTCTTGTCAATTCCGACAAGGTGATCCTTACCCCGCATATTGCCGGCTGGACCGCTGAATCAAGGGAAAAAATTGGAAAAGTATTGGTGAATAAAATTAAAAAACTATATTTGTGACGGAAAATGCAGGGGATCTTTTTCATACCACACAAAATATTTTATGACATAAAAATGAACATGAATATTTAGTTTGTATGTCAAAATGTTCCTAACTTGTTTTCCCAGAGAAGTTTTTTGGTAATTAATGAACTCAAAACCTATAGTATGAAGCGTTTATACATCTTTATTCTCTTTTTTGGTTGGGCAACGATCGGTTTCGCGCAAGGAGAGATTTCAGGTAAAGTAACAGATAAAGTCACTGGTAAAGAGATCCCATTTGCTAACGTGGTCGTTTTGGCAAATGATGTTCAAAAAGATGGAGCACAAACGGATTTCGATGGCTTTTATTCTATAAAGCCACTATCCCCCGGTAAATACGATGTGAAAGTTTCTTCTATAGGTTATAATACTGCCATCTTTGAAAATGTCCAGGTCTCAGCTAATAAAATTACTACCATAAATGTGAAAATGGAATCTTCCATAACTGACATCGGTAAGGTCGTGATCACTAAGTTTAGGAAACCCCTTATTGATGATCAGGAACCGGGAAATACGCGTACGATTACAAATGAAGAAATTGATAAAATGCCGGGCAGGAGTATATCAAACCTGGCTGCTACAAGCTCTGCTACCTATCAAGCTGATGATGGTGGAGCCTTAAGTTTAAAAGGCGCTCGCTCAAGTGGCACCAAATATTATGTTGATGATATGCCAGTCTTTGGTACATTGGGCCTTCCCACGAATGCCATTGAAGAACTGACAGTTTTAACCGGAGGTATTCCTGCAAAATATGGAGATGCCACAGGCGGTATCGTAAATATGTCAACTAGAGGACCTAGTACTCGATTTGAGGGAGGAGTTGAATTAATAAGTTCAGAAATGTTTGATAAATATGGCTATAATGTGGTCAACTTCAGTATTACAGGTCCAATCTTCAGGAAACAACTATCAGAAAAAGATGCTAAAAAAGGAAAGACCAAAGGAGATCCATTGGTGAGTTATCGACTTACCGGTGAATTGAGAAGGCTAAAAGATAGTGATCCTTCATCAGTTGGCATGTGGAAAATAAAAGACGATATATTGGCCGATCTTGAACAAAATCCTTTACGGGAATCTTCTTCAAGTAGCGGTTTCGAGAAAAATGCTGAATATATTACAAAGGACGATCTTGAGCACATAAAATATAAACAAAATGTGGCTTCCACTTCCGTGCGATTAGCCGGAGCTTTGGATTTTGCCATTAACAAAAATACATACCTTACTTTTAGCGGGAATGGCTATTATGGTAATGGGCATAATATGGTGACCGTATTCTCTCTATTCAATCCTGAAAACAATCCGCGCACCATAACCACTTCATATCGTGGGTTGATTAAGTTTACTCAGAAATTTGCCCAGGAGGTAGATGATGATGCTGATAAAGAAAAAGAAGATCGCTCAAAATCTCTACTTTTAAAAAATGCTTTCTATTCCATTCAGATCAGTTATCAAAAACAATTATCTAAATATTACGATGATGACCATAAGACAGATCCTTTTACTTATGGACACATAGGAACTTTCAATACTTACAGGCAACCATTGTATTGGGCAACCCCCCAAACTCATTCTGATACATTAAGTAATGGCAGCATTAATAGTTTAACAGGTGTTACCTTTGCACAATTCTATGCAGATACATTGGTTACATATGCTCCGGGAGTCCACAACCCAGGGATGTCAAGATATACTGAGCAATACATGGAATTATCTCAGACAAATCCTACCTCTTTAGACCAAATATTTTTGGAAGGCGGTTTAAGAAATGGTGATCTGAATGAAAATACCCGGATCTACTCCTTATATTATAATACCGGGATTCCCTATTTCTACTATGGGAATAGCAATAGTGATAATTTCCGTTTCCAAATCTCCGGCTCTGTTGACCTTAAGAAACCCGGCTCAAAGGATAGGAATAAGCATGCCCTGGAATTTGGATTGGAATATGAGCAAAGTACGAGCAGAAGTTATTCGGTTGCACCTTTCGGAATATGGACAACCATGCGTCAGTTGGCGAACCGGCATATTGAACAATTTGATAATGAGAATCCATTATTATTCATAAATGGTGAAGTATATAGTTGGCAAACTCCTGTTCTTTATAATGGTAAGATGACCCAAGTCTATTGGGATGGCAACACGCCTTGTGCTTCTTGTCCATCATTTGGGTTATCAGATACGATCTTTTATAACAGAAAATATGTAGCTAAGGATCAAGCTTATTTTTCAAAATCACTTAGAGCTAAATTAGGGTATGCTGAAAATGGCCTTGATTTTATTGATATTGACGCACTAGATCCATCTTCATTTTCTCTGGATATGTTCAGTGCAGATGAATTGATAGAAAATGGCGTTGTAGGAGGCTATTATGGATTTGACTATTTAGGCAATAAATATAAAAAGCAACCTACCTTTGATGATTATTTTACAGAAAAAGATGAGAATGATAATTATTCTCGCCCGATTGCGGCATTCAGGCCAATCTATAATGCAGCATATATTCAGGATAAATTCGTATTCAAAGACCTTAACTTTAATATTGGTCTAAGGATCGATCGATATGATGCAAACCAAAAGGTATTGAAGGATAAATATTCCTTATATGCTATCAGGAGTGCAGGAGAAGTAACATCGATCGATGGTAACGCTGTTTCACATCCATCTAATATTGATGATGATTTCGCAGTATATGTTGATGATATCACTAATCCGAAGAAGGTACTTGGCTATCGAGATGAAGATGTATGGTACAATGCAGAAGGGGAAGTAATTTCTGACCCGGAAGCCATTGCAAGTGCTACCACAACAGGTAATATTGCCCCTTATCTGGTTGATCCCGATAATAATATCAAAGATGAGGACTATGATCCTTCCACCTCTTTTAAGGATTACGAACCACAGATATCAGTGATGCCGAGAATTGCGTTTACATTCCCAATCTCTGACAGAGCTCAGTTTTTTGCTCACTATGATGAATTGACACAAAGGCCTCCAAGTAACGTGTTCACAACACCAAGAAGTTACTATTTCCTTGCCGATGCTGTGGGGCCAACAATTAATAATAGTGATCTTAAGCCTGAAAAGACCGTTGATTACCAAGTAGGATTTGAGCAGGTATTGAGTAAAGCTTCTGCATTATCTATTGCCGGTTTCTATAGAGAAATGCGTGATATGATCCAAAGGGTGAGAGTAACCCAGGCGTATCCTGTTGAATATTTTACCTCTGACAATATTGACTTTGGAACAGTTAAAGGAATTGAGATCACCTATGACCTAAGGAGGTTAAAGGGTAAGAATGTTCGAATGGTAGCCAATTATACTCTACAATTTGCTGATGGTACAGGGTCAAGCAGTACCTCTCAGGCAAGCTTAGTCTCTGTGGGGCTACCAAACCTTAGAACCATCATGCCATTGAACATTGACCAAAGGCATAATATTTCTTTATCCTTTGACTTTAGTTTTAGCAATGATGACGATTATAATGGGCCAAAATGGTTTGGCAAAGATATTTTTGAGAATTCAGGGGTCAACATTATTTTCCAAGCAGGATCAGGCACACCATACACTAGACAAACGATTGCAACCCCTGAAGCACAATTTGGCGTAGCCGGCAGGTCTGCTCTCGAGGGGTCACTCAACGGCTCAAGAAAACCATGGAGGTTTGACATTGATGCTAAATTGAATAAGAGCTTTAAGGTGCAATTTGGAGCAAAGAATAGTCTTGGAAAAAGAACAGGTAAGGTCCATTTTCTAACAGTTTATATCGAAATTCTGAACTTATTGAACTCTGACAATATACAAACGGTATATGCTTATACCGGAAATCCTGATGATGATGGATATTTGGATTCTCCTGAAGGTGCCAGGTTGGCCGAGCTTCAGATAGATCCAGAATCCTTTAAAGATCTTTATGCTATAAAGGTAAATAACCCCAATTTTTATGGAATCCCAAGAAGAACTCATTTAGGAATTCAATTTACATTTTGATGATAAAATAATTTCTTATGCAAAGACATAGTATAAAATGTAGTTTACTCATTCTCGCTTCTCTGATGTGCTTTAGTTTACAGGCAAAGGAGAATATTGGAGAGGGTAAACAGAAGCAATCAAACAAAGTTTCAGCTGCCGGTTGTGATCCTGCTACCTCTCAGGTTGATATGGACATCAACAATGTAAGAGCCACCATATTAAATGGTGGAGATCTGTGGTGGAACCTAAGTGATGCCCGATATGAAATACCAAAGATCGAAGCCGGTTCTGGAAATCGCTCTGTTCATTCCCTATTTGCAGGTGCGATCTGGATAGGAGGCTTGGATGAAGGTGGCCAATTAAAAATTGCCGCTCAAACATACAGGCAGACGGGTGATGACTTCTGGTCGGGCCCACTTGACTCAGATGCCTCTATTGATGAAGAGACCTGTAATGACTATGACAGACATTGGAAAGTGAACAAAAGCGATATCGATCAGTTTAATTCTACATTCAGCAGTAATGGAAATAATATAACTGAAAGTGAAGTCCCAATTTCAATATTGGAATGGCCAGCATATGGCAATCCATTCGCCAAAGGTAAATTAGATGCAGATCTCAATATCAATCAACAACTGGCTCCATTCTTTGATGAAGACAACGATGGAGAGTATAATCCATTAAATGGTGATTATCCTGCTTTGGAGATGCAAGACAGTGTTGGAACAGTTCATATAACTCCCGATCAAGTGTTATGGTGGGTGTACAATGATAAAGGAAATATACACTCAGAAACACAGGGACTGGAGATTGGACTTCAAATAAATGCTGCAGCATTTGCATTTTCTACTAATGATGAAGTAAATGACATGACCTTTTATCAGTATAAGATCATAAACATGGCCACATCTCCAATTAAAAGCGCCTACATGGCTCAATGGGTTGATCCAGACCTGGGCTGCTATCAGGATGATTATGTGGGTTGTGATACCAGTAGAAGCCTTGGAATATGCTATAATGGTGACGCACAGGATGAGGATTGTGGTTCATTAGGTTACGGAGACAACATCCCTCTTGTGGGAGTTGACTTTTTCAAAGGACCGAAAGAATGCCCTGATGATTCTTGTAAAGAATTGGGCATGTCTGCTTTTATTTATTATGAAAATGACTTTTCAGTGAGAGGCAATCCTGAAAACGCTGCCCATTTCTATGGATATATGTCAGGATTCTGGAAAGACGGTACACCGATCGTCGGTCAAGGCAACGGTTACGGCCCGGGAACGCCTTCCAACTATATGTATCCGGCCGATCCTACAAGCTCCGGCTGGTCAGAATGTTCTGAAAATAATAACCCTTTTGACAGAAGGTTTATTCAATCTTCAGGGCCTTTTGAATTACAACCTGGAGCAATCAATGAAATAATAATTGGAGTTGTTTGGGTAAGACCAGGACAGTATCCTTGTCCAAGCTTTAGCGATATTCAAAGTGCTGATGATAAGGCACAAGCGCTATTTGACAACAACTTTAAATTGGTTGACGGCCCTGATGCCCCTACTCTAGAAATCGTTGAATTGGATCAGGAGATTATAATCTCATTGGTCAATAGTGAGATTTCCAATAATAAGAATGAAATGTATACTGAAGAAGACCCAATTATTAAACCTGTTGTTGAAGCAGCCGGGTCTACAGATTATATGTACGATTTCCAAGGATATCAAGTTTACCAGCTAGAGAGTGCTACAGTTTCATCATCAGAATTGGATGATGCAGATAAAGCACGATTGATCTTCCAATGCGATCTTCAGGATGGGGTTACTAAACTTGTCAATTATTATTTTGATCCAAACATTGGCTTGCAGGGCGAGGAAGTACCTGTACTGGAAGTTGATGGCACAAATGAAGGTATCAGCCATACTTTCAGAGTTGTTAAAGATGAGTTTGCTACCGGGGATCCGGATCTTGTTAACTTCAAGACCTACTATTTTATGGCTATCGCTTATGCTAAAAATACCTTTGAAGATGGTACCTCTGGAGAAAAACAGAAATTTCAATATAAAGGTGGAAGGAACAATGTAAAAGTCTATTCTGCAATCCCACATATGACTGCACCTGAAAATGGAGGGATGATCCTGCATTCCAGTTATGGAGATGGTGTGGAATTAAAGAGGATAGAAGGACAAGGGAATGGAGGGACTTTCCTTGATTTCAAATCAAGTACCATCAATGAAATAGTGACATCTTACCGCTCCTACTATCCTGTCTATAAAGCAGGAGCCGGCCCGGTAGATATTAAAGTGTATAACCCGGTCAAAGTTCCAAATGCCTCATTTGAGATCTCCTTCATTGATACACCAACATCAAATATAGGAATCACAATGGATACCAGCCTTTATTGGCATATTGTGAACTTGAACACAGGGGAAATGGTATCATCCGACACCTCAGTATTTAGGAAAAGGGAACAGATCATCGAAAAATGGGGATTGTCAGTTACTACCCAACAAAGTATAAGCCCCGGTGATGACAGGGAAAATAGCAATGGGTACCTTGATGCGACTATTGTTTATGCTGATCCTTCAAAGCAATGGCTTACAGGCCTTATTGACTCTGATGGAGAAGATCCCTATGGAAGGAACTGGATCAGATCAGGAGATTATCTTGATGAGAATACTGATGATGGTGACTATAGCGATCTGCATGAAACAATTGGCTCACCGCCAAATGATGATAAAATTCCTATGGATCCCGAAGAATTCTACGAAAACATATTAGACAGAAAATGGGCACCCTATATTTTTACCTCATCTACAGCCTATGGCCCCGGAAAAAGAGCAACTACAATTGATAAAAGGGGTAATAGAATGCATCTGCTTCCAAGTGTAGATGTTGTTCTCACAAATAATAGGAGTAATTGGACCAGATGCGTTGTACTTGAGATGGGAGAAGATGAGCTCTTGAATGAAAACCTTATTGAACAATTTAATTCAAGAAGTGGTGCTTCAGTTGATCAAAATGGAGTAAATGATGGTTCAGGCACTCAAGGATATGGCTGGTTCCCCGGGTATGCCATGAACCTGGAAACAGGAGAGCGTTTGAATATGATGTTCTCAGAAAATTCATGGTTAATAGGTGAAAGGGGCCGGGATATGATCTGGAACCCAACATCTTCTGCCTTCTCACCTACCGGTGAGATCTTATATGGCGGGATGCATTACATCTATGTTTTAAATACGATGTATGATCCTTCTAAATTGGAAGAAATGAGAGATAGCGTTGACTCCAGCAAACCAAAAGAATCTGAAAATGGGATCATAAAAACCATAGAATGGGTAACAATGGCATATGTTGCCAACGGTTTTAATCTTGTGCCCAACCCTTCAAAAGGAAACGCACCGGTCTTGCCTTGTGATGTAACCATTAAACTAAGAGTTAGTCAACCCTACAAAAAGTGCTTTATCGATGGCTCTAACAGTAGCTATCCAAAATATTCATTTAACACCGCTAATTTGGCGGCTGAATATGGCAACTCTGAAAGAGCAGAGAGTGCTCTTGACCTCATAAAAGTCGTACCAAACCCCTACTATGCATTTTCTGATTATGAGAAAAGTCAGCTGGATAACACCGTAAAAATTACGAATTTACCCAGTACTTGCACGATCTCAATCTATAGTATAGATGGGATACTTATCAAGAGGTTTGAAAGGGCTGTTGGTAGCAACCAGACATCAGGAAGTGAAATAGGGCAGATCAACCTGGACACTTCTGTAGATTGGGACCTTACGAACACTGCTAATGTTCCAATTGCCAGTGGTATATATATTATTCATGTTGAAGCCGATGGAATTGGCGAACGGGTTATTAAGTGGTTTGGTGTACTACGGCCCATTGATATAGATTCATTCTAAATTATTATTGTATGAAAAGATTTAGTTCAATTTGTTTGATTATTGCAGTATCAATATCCTGCCTACAGGTATATGGAGGAAACCCCGACCGGTCAGGACAAGCAGGGGCTTATGAGCTATTGATCAACCCTTGGGCAAGGAGTTCGGGATGGGGCGGTTTAAATACAGCATCAATAAGAGGTCTTGAAGCGATGAGACTTAATGTTGCCGGTTTATCATTCACCGAAAAAACAGAATTGGCATTTGCAAATACGAACTGGTTAGATGGATCAGGGATCATCATCAACTCCTTTGGATTTGCACAGAAATTAGGTCAGGAAGGTGCCGGTGGCGTTTTAGGATTTAATATTATGGCTATGGACCCGGGTGACATTGAAATAACAACAACTGACCAACCGGAAGGCGGGTTAGGTTCTTACTCACCGCAATTCATAAATATAGGCTTAGCATTTTCTAAAGAATTTTCAAGAAGTATTCACGGTGGTGTTGTTATCAGAGGTATTTCTGAATCATCAACTAATGTGAAGGCTTCAGGAATTGCCCTGGATGCCGGTGTGCAGTATTCTACCGGCCCTAAATCATTTCCAGATAAAATGAAATTTGGGATATCACTACGTAATGTTGGGACTCCATTAAGATTTTCCGGAGATGGACTTTCAACTAAAAGAGATGCACCGCAAGGAGATTTTTTATCTACCATGAATCAAAGAACTGAAAAATTTGAGCTTCCCTCTTTACTACACGTTGGACTGGCTTACGCTATTAAACTTGATTCAATCGATCGTCATAATTTGATAATAGTGGGTAATTTTACTTCAAATGCATTCTACACAGATCAAATAGGGTTGGGAGTAGAGTATGGATTTAGAAAAATGTTCTTTGTAAGGGCAGGATATAAATATGAGAAAAATCTATTCAATGCCGAAGAGCGCACTACAGCCCTTTCAGGTTTTAGTGGCGGTGCCTCCTTTGAAGTTCCTTTTAAGAAAACAGATGATAAAAAAGGCCATGATTCTACCTTTTCCCTTGATTATTCATATAGAAGTACTTCATCCTTTAAGGGATGCCATTCTATTGGGATAAGATTTTATTTGTAATATTTTTTTTCTATATTTGTCTTAAGGAAACGTTTATACTTCATAAGCGTTTCTTTTTTTTATTATAAGTAAGGTAATAATCCACTTATGGATCTATCCATATTAGCCCAATACCTACAATTGTAAGGATATATTCATTAAACTATTGATAATGGCAAAAATAAACTATTTAACTCCTGAAGGCCTTGAAAAATTGCAAGCTGAATTGGATGAATTGAAAACAAAAGGAAGAGCTGAAATTGCAATACAGATGCAAGAAGCTAGAGAAAAAGGAGATCTTTCAGAAAACGCTGAGTATGAATCAGCAAAAGCAGCGCAAAATCTGCTTGAGATCAGGATAGCAAAACTTGAAGAGGCGCTGATGAATTCCAGAACAATAGATACTTCAACTCTGGATACTTCAAAAGTAACTATACTATCTACTGTAGCCATTCAAAATCTGAATAATGATAGCAAATCTGAATACAGAATAGTATCTGAAGAAGAGGCAGACCTGAAATTAAAAAAGATATCAGTAAACTCACCTATTGCTAAGGAATTGCTGGGGAAGAAAGTTGGTAAAACAATTACTGTTAGCACACCTTCAGGTCCAATAAAATATAAGATACTTTCCATAACAATGGATTAAAACTAAATGCATGGCTAGCATATTTACAAAAATAATCAATGGTGATATCCCTTCTTACAAGATCGCTGAAACTGATAATTACTATGCTTTCCTAGATATCAATCCTCTTGCAAAAGGACATACATTGGTGATCCCCAAATCAGAAATAGATTATTTATTTGATCTTGATGAGGAGTTGTATGATGGTCTTATGGCATTTTCAAAAAAGATCGCCAGAGCAATTGACAATGCAATGGATTGTGAAAGAGTTGGAATGGCAGTGGTAGGACTTGAAGTCCCTCATGCCCATATTCACTTGATCCCAATCAATCATGTTCATGATATTGATTTTCAAAGGCCCAGAGTACAACTTAGTGAGGAGGAGTTTCAAGAGATCGCCAGTAAGATCACCAATAATTTCAGTGAATTATTCAGTTGACCTTGTCAGGGTTGTCAGAGATGTACTCCTTCCATCCATGGTACTTCTTTCCATCAGATGCTTCAAGGTTCTTTTGAAGTGTGTGGCACACTGCTGCAGCTAATCCATCAGTTGCATCTAAATGTTCTATTTCAGCTTTAAACTTTAATATTTGCATAAGCATTCCAGCAACCTGCTCTTTTGAAGCGTTACCATTCCCGGTAATGGCTAATTTGATCTTTTTAGGAGCGTATTCATATATAGGCAACCCTTCTAAGATAGCAGCAGCGATAGCTACTCCCTGGGCTCGACCTAATTTCAGCATTGATTGAACATTTTTCCCATGAAAAGGTGCCTCAATGGCAATCTCATCAGGGTGATGCTCACCAACAATCTGTTGGATTCTTTCAAATATTCTCTTCAACTTCTTGTAGTGTCCTTTTATCTTTGTCAAATGGATCACTCCATAAGTGATCAATGATAACTCTTTATTCTCATCCTTAATGATACCATAACCCAATATGCTGGTTCCTGGGTCAATTCCTAAAATGATTCTATTTGTCTTCTTTTCTGTAATAATATTAACTCTGAGGGTTAATTAATAAATGTAATATTCTTAATATTGCTCTCAAATACTTTGGTTTGAAAAAAAATCAAATAAACAGATCGCTCAATATTCTTATAAAAGTAGCTATTCTCTGCTTACTATTTTGGGCAATCTATAATAAAGTACTAGTTAACAATAAATGGCTGGAAACGAAGGACGCTTTCTACGCCAACCTACAACAATTTAGTTACATCCTGCTTCTATGGGTTATTCTGTTAATGATCGTGAATTGGGGATTGGAAGCCTTTAAATGGCAAACTTTGATTCGAAAGATCGAAAAGATCAATTTCTTTGTAGCTTATAAAGCAATATTATGCGGGGTTACCTTGGCAGTCTTTACCCCCAACAGAATTGGTGAATATGGGGGACGGGTCTTCTATCTTCAAAAGGCGAATAAGATCGAAGCAGTTGCTATTACATTGATCGGAAGTTTTAGTCAGTTGATCGCCAACTTGCTTATTGGAATAATTGGGTTGATCATCTACCTGAAGTTATATCAGGACCTTGACGCGTTTATGTTCAATTCTATTGTCTTCTTCCTGACCTTATTGGCTTCATTTCTATTAACAGCCTACTTTAATATCAGTTTTGTAACCTACTTCTTTGAAAGAATAAAATTTCTCAAGAAAATTGCTACCTACGTAAAGAGTTATTATCTATATTCATTTAAAGAATTAGCCTTTATTTTTGGGCTGTCGTTCATAAGATATTTAGTATTTACGGCACAGTATTTGATATTATTATATTTATTTGGAGTACCTATTAGCATATTTGAAGGATTTGTTATTATAAATATGATCTTCTTAGTACAAACGATCATACCTTCAATAGCTTTGATAGAGATCGGAATCAGGGGAAATATTGCTTTAGAGTTTATTGGTGCATTTTCGTTGAATACATTGGGAATTCTTGCAGCAACATTTAGCTTGTGGCTTATCAACCTTATTGTTCCAGCGATTTTAGGTTCTCTGCTAATTTTAAAACTGAATTTTTTAAATAATAAAAAGTGAGAAAAATAATTTCTTATATCGCTATTTTATGCTTTTATATTAGCGCCACTTACGCAGGTGATTCCTTGCGTTTTATGGCTAATAATTCCTTTACATATGGAGAGAAATTAGTTTACAGGATACATTATGGGATCATCAATGCCGGTGAGACCGTATTTGAAGTAAAGGAAAAACCGGTACTCATTTCAAATCGGAGATGTTATCATGTAATTGGTACCGGAAAATCAACAGGAGCTTTTAATTGGTTCTTCAAGGTACGAGACACCTATGAATCCTATATTGATCAGGATGCTATACTGCCTTGGAAATTTATCAGAGACGTATATGAAGGTGGATATACTATCTACAATAAAGTCAGCTATGACCGATTTAATAATACATTGACCAGCATACATAAAACCTATAAAGTCCCCTTTGATGTTCAGGACGTAGTTTCTGCGATCTACTACTTCAGAGCACTCGACTATTCTAATATCAAACCCAATCAAACATTTCCATTCACCATATTCCTGGATGAAAAAGTTTATAAAATTAATGTTACCTATTTAGGTAAAGAGATCATCAGCAGTAAGTTTGGCAAGGTGAGGTGCTTAAAATTCAAACCTCAATTGATTGCGGGCACAATATTCAATGAGGATGCTGACATGTTCATTTGGGTATCTGATGATAAAAACAAAATTCCAATCAGAATTCAATCAGAGGTATTGGTTGGATCAATTAAAGCTGATATTCGAAGCTATAAAGGGCTCCTCAATAAATTTACTTCGATCATTGATTGACCTCATCTCTTTTTTTCTAATTTATATATAAACAAGAAAAACTTCTCTGCTACAATTTGCGAAAGTTGTTGTTGTTTTATATTTTTGATAGCACTTTGGGGGTGTCCCTTTTGGCGGGCTGAGAAAAAACCCTTTGAACTTGATCCGGGTAATGCCGGCGCAGGAAAAAGTTAAGCTTCATACCGCCTTTTCGATTTCCCCAGGAAAACATATTTCATGAATCTGCTTGTAAACAATAAGACTGTTGAGTTGGATAATGCAGCAGTCATACAGGATGTCCTCAATCATTTAGGGATCACATCGTTGAATGGTATTGCCGTTGCTGTTAACAATAAAGTAGTAGCAAATCAGGAATTATCAGATCATCCTCTGAAGGACAATGATTCATTATTGATCATAGAAGCCACTCAAGGAGGCTGAAAAATTCATTCCAATGAAAAAAACAAATCACCTTTCTTCTGTTGACGCAATTACCAGGGATGGGTTCCCTGAATCACAAAAGATCTATGTCGATGGGGAACTCCATAACATCCAGGTTGCTATGCGGGAAGTTCAGCTGCAAGACCATAATTCACCTGACGAAAAAGGGAACAGCATTACGTTGTATGACACCAGCGGCCCATATACTGATCCAAAGGTTGAAATTGATATCCATAAAGGATTACCTCTTTTAAGGGACAAATGGATCAAAAAAAGAGGCGATGTGATTCAATTAACCGGCTTTTCTTCTACCCACACCACCGAAGCTTTTGAAGCTAATAAAGAAAATGAAACAATTTTCAGCAGCAGAAGATTCCCATTAAAAGCCAGTCCTGGTAGCACTATTACTCAAATGCATTACGCCAGAAAAGGAATGATCACCCCTGAAATGGAATATGTTGCCATCCGTGAAAACCAAAGGATCAATGAAGAATTGAATAAGCATGAATTGATCGGCAAATATCATAAAGGAGACAATTTTAATTCTAAAATGCCTAAAACTTGTATCACTCCTGAATTCGTCAGAGATGAGATCGCGGCAGGAAGGGCAATTATCCCCTGCAACGTCAACCATCCTGAAGCAGAGCCAATGATCATAGGACGAAATTTTATGGTCAAGATCAATGCAAACATTGGGAATTCTTCGATATCCTCCAGCATAGATGAGGAAGTTGAAAAAGCTGTATGGGCTTGCCGATGGGGATCAGATACTATTATGGATCTATCTACAGGGGAACATATTCATGAAACAAGAGAATGGATCATCAGGAATTCGCCTGTTCCGGTTGGGACTGTACCTATATATCAAGCGCTAGAAAAAGTAGGATCCATTGCTGAAGACCTAACATGGGAAATATTTAGGGATACCATTATTGAGCAAGCCGAACAAGGTGTAGATTACTTTACGATTCATGCAGGCGCCCTCTTACAATATGTCCCGCTAACAGCAAAACGTGTGACAGGAATCGTCTCCAGAGGAGGATCAATTCTAGCAAAATGGTGTTTGGCACATCATCAGGAAAACTTTTTATATACTCATTTTGAAGAGATCTGTGAAATTCTTCAGAGTTATGACATAGCTGTCTCATTGGGTGATGGGTTAAGGCCCGGCTCCATTGCTGACGCAAATGATGAGGCTCAATTTGCTGAGTTAGAAACTCTGGGTGAACTCACTAAAATTGCATGGGCACATGATGTTCAGGTGATCATTGAAGGTCCCGGTCACATTCCAATGCAGCTCATAAAAGAGAATATGGATAAACAATTGAAAGAATGCCATGAAGCACCATTTTATACGCTAGGCCCATTGACAACTGATATTGCACCCGGTTATGACCATATTACCTCTGCAATTGGTGCCGCCATGATTGGCTGGATGGGTACTGCAATGCTGTGCTACGTTACACCAAAGGAACACCTTGGGCTACCCAATAAAAAAGATGTTAAAGATGGAGTCATGGCATATAAAATTGCTGCACATGCTGCAGACCTTGCGAAAGGTTTTCCTCCAGCGCAATTGAGGGATAATGTTCTGAGTAAGGCGAGATTTGAATTTAGGTGGGATGACCAATTCAACCTATCACTTGATCCGGAAACAGCAAGAGAATTTCATGATGAAACCCTACCGGTATCAAATGCGAAAACGGCACATTTTTGCTCTATGTGCGGGCCTAAATTCTGTTCCATGAAAATCACCCAAGATGTGAGGGAATATGCAGAAAAAATAGGAGTTGATGAAGAATCCGTTCTCGATGAAGGGATGGCCATTAAATCTGAGGAGTTTAAAACACAAGGGGGCCAGATCTATCTATCAAAAAATAAAACCACCATATGAAATTGATCGTTATATCAAGCCCTAAAAGTATTGATAATGAGGCCCCTATTATTGAGGACCTGTTCAAGGAAGGGTTGGAACATTTTCACATAAGAAAACCTAAATACTCTACCAGACAGCTCTCGGCTTTTATCAATGAAATACCAAAAAAATATTGGAATAGGATTACGATCCATTCGCATCACGAGCTGGCTGTAAGGCATAATTTAAAGGGCGTTCACCTGACCAGAGCGCATAGAAAAAAGGTCATAAGATCCTGGGTAAAATTAACATTGCTGAAAATGAGAAGGCGAAACCTTCAGGTCAGCACCTCTTTGCATCGCCTTTCAAACCTATATAATCCCAACTTCAAGAATCAATATGATTATGTTTTGATAAGCCCGGTATTTGGCAGTATTTCTAAGCGAGGGTATGAAGCAGGATTTAATGAAAGTCAATTAAAGGAAGCGCTTTCAAAAATTGAATATGACGTGGTGGCACTCGGGGGTGTAAGTATTGACAATGCTGAAAAGGTAAAAAAAATGGGATTTAAAGGCATGGCTGTATTAGGTACCATTTGGAATCATGACAATCCTATAGAACAATATATCAATCTTGAGAAAAAGATATCTCTGCTTGATCTGAATGTTAAGAAAATCAACAAAGATCTTAGCTAAATATGCCATCAATAAAACCATATGTGCTATCGATTGCAGGATTTGACCCTACGGGTGGTGCAGGCTTATTATCTGACATCAAGACCTTTGAGTCTAATGCGGCGTACGGGTTAGGAGCATGTTCAGCCATCACTGTTCAAACAGATGTTGTATTTGACAAAGTTATTTGGACTCGCTTTGAAGATATTCTTGACCAGGTAAAAATACTTCAGGATCGCTTTTCTATAGAATGGGTGAAATTTGGATTAATTGAAAATTTTGAAGCTATGATTTCAATAGTTGATCATATGTTGAATAGCTACCCAAATACAAAGATCATATGGGACCCGATCATAAGTGCTTCATCAGGATATATATTTCATGAACAAATTGACATTAATCAAATAGAGCAACTCTGTAAAAAGATATTTTTGATCACACCAAATTTCAAGGAAATACAACAATTAACTGGCGAATCAGAGGCAAAGAAAGCTGCCACCACGTTGAGTACACATTGCAACGTCCTGTTAAAGGGGGGCCACTCTCCTGGATCAAATGCTGATGATGTGCTCTACAGCCAGTCAACAGAAACCCGGTTCACATCAAAAAAATTAATAGGTCAGGATAAACATGGAACTGGGTGCGTCTTATCAGCAGCAATTTTGGCAAATCTGGCTAATCAAGATGACCTAACATTGGCTTGCAAGAAAGCTAAAATGTACATTGATAAATATTTAATAAGCAACCGGCAATTGTTGGGGTACCATACTACTGAATCATGATCGAAAGATTTCATTATATAACACAAGATAATATTGAAGGCAAGTCAAGCACTTCACTCGCTGAAGCTGCATGCATAGGCGGGGCCAAATGGGTACAGGTAAGAACAAAGGTAGGTACTGATAAGGAAAAAATTGAAATCGCATCTAGCATTCAACAGATATGTAAAACATATCAGGCAAAATTGATCATCAATGACCATGTGGAAATTGCAAAAATGATCGGTGCTGATGGTGTTCATTTAGGGCAATCAGATATGAACATTGAAGATGCCAGGTATTTTCTAGGTTCTCATTTTATTATTGGAGGAACCATTACCTCTGTAGATGATGCTATTCGGTGTCAGAAAGCTGGGGCCGATTATTTGGGATTAGGCCCTTATCATTATACGTCAACTAAAAAAAATACTAGCAAGGTATTGGGTGTTGAAGGCATCAACCAATTTATGAAAGACTATCAGGACTCAACACAAAGTGAAGGGAGTCAACATTTGATCCCAATTATTGCTATTGGCGGTATACAACTTAAAGATATTGGCGCCTTATTGAAAACAGGAATTCATGGAGTTGCCATTGCATCGGCAATTAATAGAACTAAAAATAAAGAAATGATGGTTGAAAATATGATCGCTGAAATTCAGAAAAAAACATTGGAATATGCATAAATTAAAGATCTACGATGCGGAATTTGAATCCAGGTTGTTCGTTGGAACAGGCAAGTTCAGCTCAAATCAGGAAATGGAAGATGCTATTCTCGCATCAGGCAGTGAATTGATAACAGTAGCACTTAAAAGGGTTGATGTTCATGATCAATCTGATGGTATTTTATCTCATCTATCTCATCCACACATCAGGATACTACCAAATACCTCGGGGGTAAGAACAGCTGAAGAGGCCGTGCTTGTAGCACAATTATCCAAAGAAGCATTAGAAACCAACTGGTTGAAATTGGAGATACATCCTGATCCGAGGTACTTATTACCGGATCCCATTGAAACTTTAAAAGCTGCTGAGTTGCTTGTAAAAGAAGGATTTTGTGTCCTTCCATATGTCCATGCAGATCCAGTGCTTTGTAAACGTTTAGAGGATGTGGGCACTGCAGCTGTAATGCCCCTTGGTTCTCCAATAGGTAGCAATAGCGGACTTCAGACAAAAAAAATGCTTGAAATCATTATTGAACAGAGTAATATCCCCGTAATTGTAGATGCAGGTATAGGAGCCCCATCACATGCAGCAGAAGCCATAGAGATGGGCGCTGACGCAGTTTTAGTGAATACGGCCATAGCAATTGCGAAAGACCCAGTAGCAATGGCACAGGCATTTAAATTAGCTGTTGAAGCAGGAATTATTGCTTATGAAATGAAAACTAGCAAAGCAAGCAAAGAAGCTGTTGCCAGCAGTCCAATGACCTCATTTTTAGATTGAAATTTTTGCATAGTCCATGATCAGAAAGAAACGATAATTTTATGTCCTTCACAAGAACATTTGAACAAAATAATTGGCATGATATTGAAGCTGGTATTTATTCTAAAAAAGATACGGATGTGAACAGAGCGCTGCACAAAAAAGGAAATCGCAGTTTAGAGGATTTCATGGCTCTTATTTCTCCTGCTGCCGCACCATACCTTGAAGAAATGGCTCTCCTGAGTCATCAATTAACCAAAAAAAGGTTTGGCAAAACTGTTCAAATGTACCTTCCTGTTTACCTTTCTAATTATTGCTACAATATTTGCTCGTATTGTGGCTTTAGCTTTGATAATGACATTGAAAGAACCTATCTCTCCGATGAAAAGATCTTAGAAGAAGTCTCTCAAATCAAAGAGATGGGATATGACCACATATTACTCGTGTCAGGGGAAGCAAATAATATTGCTGGAATTGATTATTTCAAAAAAGTGCTGCAACTTATAAGGCCTTACTTCTCTCATATTTCTATGGAGGTACAGCCTATGGGCCAATCGGATTATGAAGAACTTATACAGCTCGGTTTGAACACTGTATATATTTATCAAGAGACTTACCATAAGGAAAACTATAGAAAATACCATCAAAAAGGGATGAAGGCAATTTTTGATCATCGGCTTGAAACTCCCGATAGACTAGGAAAAGCTGGAATATATAAAATCGGATTAGGCGCCCTGATCGGATTGGAAGATTGGCGTGTGGATTCCTATTTTTGCGCTCTGCATTTGGATTACCTTGAGAAAGCATATTGGCAAACAAAATATGCAATTTCCTTTCCAAGGCTTCGCCCCGCTGAGGGCTATGATAATTCGTATGTTTCCACTGATGAAAAAGAACTCCTTCAATTAATTTGCGCTTACCGTATCTACAATGAGAATGTGGAGCTGTCTCTTTCAACGCGGGAATCACAAAGTTTTAGAGATCATGCTGTGGGTCTTGGCATCACCTCAATAAGTGCAGGTTCGAAAACCAATCCCGGAGGATATGTCTCCCAGGATGACACCCTGGAGCAATTTGAAACTGGAGATAACAGATCCCCTGAAGATATATGCAAAATGATCAAAGATCGTGGCTACCAACCCGTATGGAAGGACTGGGATAAAGTTTATGGATAAAAATAGTGGCATGCTTACTGATAATGAACTGATAAAATATGATAGGCATATCCTCCTCTCTGAGATCGGAATGGAAGGTCAGGAAAGGCTAAAAGCTGGCAAAGTATTAGTTATTGGTGCCGGTGGTCTGGGCTGTCCAATGCTCCAATATCTTGCAGCTGCAGGTGTTGGAACTATCGGTATCATTGATTTTGACGTGATAGAAGCCACTAATTTGCAACGACAAATATTGTATTCAGAGGATGATATTGGAAAAAATAAAGTAGCTGTTGCAACAAAAAAGATACAGGCCCTAAATCCTCTGATCGATATTATCCCTCATCATGAAAAACTCACCTCTGAAAATGCAATATCAATAATTAAGGATTATGATATTATTGCTGATGGAACGGATAATTTTGCAACAAGGTATTTGGTAAATGATGCGTGTGTTACTCTTGAAAAGGTATTAGTATTTGGTTCCATTTTTAAATTTGAAGGCCAGGTTACCGTATTCAACTGCCCGCCAAATAAGGATAGTAATGCTGGTGGGCCAACATATAGATGCCTATTCCCAACCCCCCCACCCCCTGACCAGGTTCCAAACTGTGGAGAAGCCGGTGTGCTGGGCGTTTTACCGGGAATTGTTGGGAGCATCCAAGCGAATGAAATAATAAAACTTATCATTGGAGTTGGTACTCCCTTGGCCGGGAAACTCTTACTTATCGATGCCAAAACCATGGAAACAAATACGATCACATTTTCAAAGAATGCTGATGAGATCCTAAAAATAAAACAGTTGGGGGGTGATCTATCAAAAACAGATTATGAAGTTTTTTGTAAAGCTAATGACAACACTATGGTTAAAGAAATTACACCAAAAGAGCTATTAGAGAAAATAGAGCAGGACGAACCATTTCAATTGATAGATGTTCGGGAATCTTTCGAATACAGATTATCAAATATGAAGGGAGAGTTGATCCCTATGAGAAAGGTGAAAGACAATATTGATAAGATCGCAAAAGATAAGCCTGTTGTCATTCATTGCCGATCAGGGCAAAGAAGTGCTATGGTCATTCAACAACTACAAGATGCTCATGGGTTCACAAATCTATACAATCTGAAGGGAGGAATAAAAGCATGGCTCAAAGAATCTAAGGAATAAGTCTATCCTTGTAGGATCTCTTTCCCTTTCTTTCTTTCTTCCTCTCTTTCCTTTCTAAAATATCTCGAAGCCATCAGAAGGGGCAAAAAAAGTATTTTTAAGTCAGAAGCCCACATTGAGTTTGGGTGTAACTTTTTCGTGAAAACTGTTTCTTTTAGTCTGGTCAAAAAATCGTAATTTGTCGTGGGGGGATGTCCCGTTCCCCTAAGGGGAAAAATCAAAATTATTTTTGAAAGCGAATTGATATTGGCCAAATAATTCTTTAACGCTCCAGAACACAATTCTAATGAATATGAAAGATCAAATAGTTTTGAGCGAACATCCTTCTCCACCAACAGTTAATGCCATATTTTCTCCAATTATCAAGGGTCTGTTATCAGCAATATGCCCTCCAGGAAATCCGAAGCACACAGGATAATTGTATTCACTGACATGCTCGAGAATGATCTCTTCAGCCGACTTACCATAAGGGATCTTATTGTCGTTCATGTCTGACATAGCACCTACAATTAGACCACTAAGCCCACTTAATTTCCCTGCTCTTTTGAGGTTCATCATCATCCTGTCAATGTGATATAAATACTCATCTACGTCTTCCAGGAATAACAACTTGCCCTGTGTATCAATATCCGAATTCGTACCTATAAGGCTATAAATTATAGATAAATTACCACCTACTAAAACAGACTCAGCGCTTCCTTCAATATTCAATTTATGAGCTGAAAAATGATGATCCAATTTTTTACCAAATAACACATCCTTCAGTAATGACAAGGCCTCCATGCTATTATCACTAAAATTTAATGGCATGGTCCCATGCAGAGATCTTATCCCGCTATTGGAGTGAATATGGTTATGCAATACGGTTATATCGCTATAACCAACGACCCATTTTGGATGTTGGTTAAAAGCAGAAAAGTTGATATCATCTATTATCCGAACGGTACCATATCCTCCCCTGGCAAAAAATATAGCTTTGATATTCTTATCATCCAACACCCTCTGAAGATCGTCGCTTCTTTCCTGATCGCTCCCTGCAAATTGATGCGACGATAATCCGATGGACTTTCCGATGATGACCTCCAATCCCCAACCACCTAATATTTCAACACCAGCAGCGATCTCCTGCTCTTCGATCTTTCTTGCAGTACTAATGATCGCGATCTTATCACTTTTTTTTAAATTGGATGGCTTTATCATTATAATGAATCCGGTTTCTTATCTTTGTGGCTGTTTAGAGAGATCGGAAAGTTACAAAAAATGAAGGAATTCAAAAGGTATATGGTCACTTCAGCATTGCCTTATGCTAATGGCCCAATTCACATCGGACATTTAGCCGGCGCCTACCTTCCTGCAGATATTTATGTGCGCTATCTGAGGTTAAAGGGAGAAGATGTGGTTTATGCTTGCGGCTCTGATGAGCATGGGGTTCCCATTACCTTGCAAGCCAAAAAGAAGGGAGTATCACCCCAACAGATCGTGGATGAATATCATGAACTCAATAAAGAGAGCTTCAAGAATTTTGGCATTGCTTTTGACATTTATCATCGCACTTCTGCTCAATTACACCATGAAACAGCTTCTCAATTTTTCGAAAAATTGTATACTAATAATGAGTTCATTGAAAAAGAATCAGAGCAGTTCTTCGATGAGGAAAACCAACAATTTCTTGCAGACAGATATATCTCCGGCACATGCCCAAAATGCAGTTATGATAGTGCCTATGGAGATCAATGTGAACAATGTGGTAGTAGCTTAAGTCCAAAGGAGCTCATCAACCCAAAATCGACCATTAGTGGCAATCTCCCTATATTAAAAAAAACAAAACACTGGTATATCCCACTCGACAAATACCAGGAAGAATGGCTCAATAGCTGGATCGAAGGTCACCAAAAAGACTGGAAGCCTACTGTATATGGGCAATGCAAATCATGGCTGGACCAAGGATTGAAGCCCAGAGCTGTAACACGTGACCTTGACTGGGGTGTAAAGGTTCCCATACCTGAAGAAGAAGGGAAAGTATTATATGTATGGTTTGACGCTCCCATTGGATATATTTCAGCAACTAAAGCTTGGGCCAAAGAGCAAGGTATAGACTGGAAGCCCTATTGGCAGGATGAGGATACCAAACTCGTTCACTTTATTGGAAAAGACAATATTGTTTTCCATTGTATCATATTCCCGGCTATGCTAAAAGTCCATGGAGATTTTATTTTACCTGAAAATGTTCCTGCCAACGAATTTCTCAACCTTGAAGGAGACAAATTATCCACTTCAAGAAACAGGGCAGTATGGCTTCATGAGTATTTGGATAATTTTCCGGGGAAGGAAGATGCACTCAGGTATGTTCTTTGTGCCAATATGCCCGAAGCCAAGGATAACGACTTCTCATGGAAAGATTTCCAGGCAAAAAACAACAATGAGCTCGTTGCCAATTTAGGTAACTTTATAAACCGCACCCTTGTGCTCACAGAGAAATATTGTAATTGTGAAGTTCCAACAATTAAAAGCTCATTTTCAGAAGAGGTGGCTCAAACTTTAGCTGATATCCTCCAATCAAAGAAGAGAATAGAAGAATTGATCGAGCACTTCAAATTCAGGGAGGCCTTAAGTGAGTTGATGAAGCTTTCTCAGAAAGGGAATAAATTTCTTGCTGATAGCGAACCATGGAATCTGATCAAAACCGATGAAGAAAAAGTTAAATTCATATTATTTGCATGCTTACAAATCACAGCAGCTTTGGGGCTATTGATGCGGCCCTTTCTACCAAACACTTCCATTCGAATCTTAAGGATCATCGGGTTGGAAGATAATGAGATCGCATGGGATGACATTGGTTCATCTTCTACCCTTGCTGAGGGGACTAAACTAAATAAGATTGAATTGCTTTTCGAAAAAATTGACGATGAGGTCATTGAACGTGAAGTTGAAAAATTAAGCAATGAACTATTATCCGGGAAAACAAAAGGAAAACCTATGATAAAATTTGAAGATTTTACAAAATTGGATATGCGCACAGGCACCATATTAACTGCAGAGAAGGTAGAAGGAGCAGATAAGTTAATACAATTATCTGTTGATCTCGGTAGTGAGAAAAGAGTATTAGTTGCCGGAATCGCTGAGCAGTATGATGTAGCATCCATTATAGGCCAGCAGGTCTGTGTGTTGGCAAATTTAGAACCAAAGAAGATAAGAGGGATCGAATCACATGGAATGGTTATGATGGCTGAAGATGAAGATGGGAATATGGCTTTTCTCTCCCCCTCAAAATCTTTAAATGATGGCAGTAATGTTTGTTAAGAGCATTGCATTAAATGTAAACAACCAATTCAAATACGATCAATAAATAACAATCAGGCCCCGTAGTTCAATGGATAGAATAAGAGTTTCCTAAACTTTAGATGAAGGTTCGATTCCTTCCGGGGCTACAATAATAGCGTGAAGGCTCCCTGCCCGACTAACATCGGTCAGGCGGGGATTCCCGACTAACATCGGTCAGGCGGGCCTGCCCCACGTACATCCGGCAGGCCGGGTTGCCCGGCTTAACACGGGTAGTCCGGCCCGGCCCCGACACCTTGCGCCGCGAGGAC